>JAGQIT010001418.1 GCA_020431135.1 Myxococcales bacterium
GGCCGCCGTCGCCGTTCGACGCGGCAGCGCAGCGCCTCAGCGCCTCCGCGCCCGCAGCGGCCAGGCGTAGCGGCTGAGGAGGCGGACGATCTGCGCGAGCTCGCCGGCGTAGTCGTCGTGGACGACGTGGTACTGGCCGCCGCGGACCGCCTCGAGGACGACCGTCGTCCCGTCGTTGCGCCCGGGGTAGCCGAACGTCGCGCCCGAGACCCAGAAGTCGGCGCGCTCGAGGAGGAAGAGGAGGCGACGCACCTTGGCGCGCGACAGCGGGACCCGCCGGGCACGCGCGAGGTAGCCGGGATCGTAGCCGCCCCAGCCGCTGGCGCGGCGAACGATGAGCACGCCGCGGCCGCTGCGGCGGATCTTCACGCGCATCGAGAGGGGGTGGTCGAAGCTCGGGAGCACGAGAACGCGGACGACGTGCGCCCCCGACTCGGCGACGAGGGCGGGCTCGTGGAGGGCGCTGAGCGCAGGCTCGAACCATCCGCCGAGCCACGCGTCGAGCTCCGCTTCGCCGTCGAGCGCCCCCGGCGGGAAGAAGGCGCCCTGCGTCGCGCAGCCGAGTCCGAGCGTGAGCGCGAGAGCGACGACGCGCGCGGAGCTCCTGCAGGAACTCACGATCCCTCCCCTCCCCGCCCCGGCCGCGTGATCGTCAGCGGCTCGAGAACGTCGTCGAGGTAGCCGCGGCCGAGCTCGCCGTAGCGCTCGAGACCCCAGCAGCGCGTCGTCCCGTCGCCGAGGAGCGCGCACGCGGCCCAGCCGCTGACGGCGACGTCGACGACGTCGCGGAGCTCATGGAGCTCGAAGGGCCGGACCTCGACAGGCGTGAGCGCGGAGACCCCAGGCCGCCACTGCGGCGGGTACCAGCACGCGACGCTGCCGTGGCGGGTGACGGCGCAGGCCTGCTCCTCGTCGACCGCGAGCGCGACGGCGTCGAGGCCGACGATCCGCTCCTGGGGCCCCGAGTCGCGGCCGCAGGTGACCGTGCCGTCGTCGAGGAGGACACACCAGCGCCGCGAGGCCGCGCCGAAGCCGACGATCGGCCGCGCGAAGTGGGCGGCGCCCGTGCTCACATAGGAGCGCCAACAGACGACGGCCTCGACGGAGGTCCGCGCGCAGCTGCCGTCGATCTCGACGGCGTTCCCGATGAACGCCCCGTCCTCGCAGTCGCGGCAGCGCCCGCGCGGCCCACGACAGCTGATCTCGCCGCTGTTGCGGAGAACGCAGAGCTCCCCGTCGAGGCCGATGTCGCGGAGCCGCCGCCAGTCTCGCAGCCCCGTCCGAAGGCTCCGGTGCGGGCGCCGGAACCAGCCTACGCAGCGCAGCCGACCCCTCGCGTCGAGCCCGCAGACCTCGCCCCGGTCGACGTCGATCTCCGTGTAGCCGGCGAAGTCGCCGAGGCGCGTCGGCGTCGACAACCGGTTGACGCACGGGCTCGCCGGATCGCGCCTCGGCTCAGGCGTCGCACCCCAGCACCACAGCGCGTCCTCGCGATCGCGGGCGCAAAACCCCGAGCCGCCGCCGTAGAGCGCGACGACCTCCGGGAGGCCGACGACCGGCGCCGGCGTGAAGCCCCCGGCGGTCGGCCCGGGACCGGCCTGACCGCTGCTGTTGCGCCCCCAGCAGCGCAGGCCGCCGCTGGCCAGGCGCGCGCAGACGTGCTCCGTGCCGCTAACCAGCTCGACCGCCGCTTCGGGCAGGGGGACGCGGACGAAGGGCTCGAAGACCGAGGGCGCCGGCGCCAACCCGGGGGCGACCCGACGGCGGGCGAACTCGCCGGCGCAGCGGACACTCCCGTCCGCGAGGCGCTCGCATTGATCGATGTCTGTGCTGACGCGCTCGACGACCGCGTCGTCGCAGCCGTCGCGCCCGCGGCCCTGGCCGCCGCAGCGCGCCGGCGACGGGCCGAGGCGAACGACGCCCCCCCGACAACGGCCCTCGGCGTGCGTCGCTCTGGCCTCGCCGAGGCAGGCGAGGTCGCCGTCCGCGAACGCCTCTATCGCCCACCCACCGCCGGGGCAGCTCTTGCCGTTGTAGTAGATGCAGCCGTACCGGCCGTCGTCGAGGCGGACGAGCCCGGTGAACGTGGCCATCGCCACGGTCGTCGCGGGGCGGCTGAAGCGGGTCCGATTGACGGTCTCGGCCTCGAAGTCGAAGCAGGCGAGGCTGCCGTCGACGAGGACCGCGCAGTAGCCCATGGCGCCGGCATCGATCGCCCGCGCGGGGCCGCCGAGGTCGACCTCCCGCGGCGCGGCGCGGGTGCTCCCCAAGAGACCCCAGCACCACACCGTGCCCTCCTCGTCGACCGCGCAGGTCGACTCGTCGCGCGCGGCGACGTCGACAGCGATCAGCGGCCCCGGGAGCCCCGCGGCGTCGCGGTCACCCGCAGCCGCGGCCCGCCACGCGTCGAGGTCGTGGCTGACCTCGCAGGCCATGTCGGGCGCCTCGACCGGTCGTGGCTCCTCGGAGACCGTCGCGCACCCCGCGAAGAGGGCCGCGGCTAGCAGCGCTCGCAGGAGAACGCACGAGCGTATGCCGAGGGCGGGCACGCGGCGTCTATCGTCCCTGATCGCGCCGATGACTTACAAGCGAGCGACCGCCGGCGACGCGCATTCCTGTCCCTTCCAGCAGCCTCCGCGGCAACATCGCGTGTCGGCGCGACACACCTCATCGCCGCCGAGAACGCGACGACCCGCTCCGCCGCGCGGACCGGGTCGCCAGTGCGAGCGCTCGAACGAGCGGCGCCTACTTCTTCGCGGCCTTCGCCGCCTCGATG
>JAGQIT010000152.1 GCA_020431135.1 Myxococcales bacterium
CGTCGGCCGCCACCGCGCGAACGGGGTCGACTACCTCGAGGCCCGCCTGCCGCTGAGCGGCGAGGCGACCGGCATCGACTGGGACCGCCTCCACGTCGATGTCGACCTCCTGGTCCCCGGGCAGGTCGCGGTGCTCGCCCGCGACGGCGACGCGCTCGCGCTGCGGATCCGCAGCGCCGCCGGCGAGCTGCCGAAGAGCGCGGTGAACGGCACGGTCTACGGCGTGCGCTGGGAGAAGGGCCGGCGGATCTGGAGCCGCCACAGCTTCAAGGTCACCGCGGACGCGGCCGGCGACGCGACGGTCGAGGGCCGCCAGCTCCCGCGCCGCTGGGTCGACGCCGCGAGCGAGGCCCTGACGACGCCGCTCTACCTCGGCGGCGGCGCCCGGCCGATCCTCCCCTGGGATCACTTCGCCGCCGGGCGCCTCCAGGTGCTCCTCGGCGGCGACGGGGCGGCCTCCGCCGCGGGCCCCGAGGGCCGACGGGCGCGCACGGACCTCGTCCGCCTGATGGACACGACCTCGGGGATCCTGTCGATCCAGGAGGCGCTCCAGCACGACCGCGGCCTCCGCCTGCGCCGCCAGGACGACGCGCGCACCGTGGCGATCGCCGACCTCGCCGGGCCCGCGCTCGTCGACCACCCCTTCGCGGCGATGCAGGCCGAGCTCCCCGACGCGAACGCGGCGACCCCCGAGCCGCTCGCCGCGGCCGCGCCGGCCGACTTCTGGTACGCGCGCTTCGCTACGCTGCCGCTCTTCCTCCGCCTCCTCGGCGAGGCTGACCGTTGGGTCACCCCGCTCGTCCAGCTCCTCCAGCAGAACCCCGAGGACCGCCGCCTCACGGGCCGCTACGAGACCGAGCTCGGGGTCGTCCGCGGCGAGCTGGCGAAGATCCTCGGGCCGGCGGCGGTCGGCCAGGTCGCGGTCGTCGGCAGCGACCCGTACGTCCGCGAGGGCACGGACGTCACGCTGATCTTCCAGCTCCGCAACGCCGACTTCTACAACGCCGAGCTCGACCGCTACCTCCGCCAGCACACCGACCACTTCGAGGCGCTCGGCCGCGGCGTCGAGCGCTCGACGCGGGACTACCAGGGGGTGACGATCACCAGCACCCGCGCCGACCACGGGCGCGTCCGCCAGGAGCGGGCGCAGGTCGGCGACCTCGGGCTCCTCTCGAACAGCCCGCGGGCGATCGAGCGGGTCGTCGACGCGATCGCCGGCCGGGCGCCGCGCCTCAGCGACTCGCCGGACTTCCGCTACATGCGCGCCCGCGACCCCGGCGACCACCAGTTCTACGCCTTCCTCAGCGACCGCCTGATCGCCGCGGTGATCGGCCCGCAGCAGAAGATCCAGCAGGCGCGGCGCGAGCGGGCGCTCGCCGAGCTCCTCGTCCCGGGCTACGCCGCGCTCCTCTACGGCTGGCTCAACGGACACGCTCCGGAGGACCCGAAGGCGCTGCTCGCCAGCGGCCTCCTGGGCAAGGACGAGCTCCGCCACGCGAGCGGCGAGCCGATCACCTTCGATCCGCCGCCGCTGCGCGACGGGCGGATCCCGAAGGACCGGACGACCTTCTCGGCCTGGGGGACGCCGCCGGCCCTGACCCCGCTGATCGACCTGCCGCCGGTGACGCAGGTGAGCGAGGCCGAGGCCGCCGCCTACCGCGACTTCGCCAGCGGCTACCAGATGTACTGGCGCCGCTTCATCGACCCGGTGGCGATCAGCCTGGACATCACGGCGGCTGAGGAGCGCGGGCCGAAGGAGGAGGACGTCGACGTCGACGTCCGCGTCCTCCCGCTGATCGACGCCACCGACTACCGCGACCTCGAGCGCGTCGTCGGCAAGCAGCGGGTCGCCGTCAAGGCGCTCGACCGCGGCCTCCAGGCGGTCTGGGCCGTCGGCGCCGAGTCGAGCGTGCGCCGCGACCTCGACGGGATCCTGCGCGCGGCGACCGGCGAGTCCGACGTCGGCGTCGGCTGGGTCGGCGACTGGGTGATGGTCGGCGTCGAGGACCGCGTCGCCCTCGCCGAGCTCTTCTCCTACCTCGACGATCGCGTCCAGCGCCCGGACCCCGCGCGCGGCGACGACGACCTCTTCACCGACACGGAGCTGTGGCGCCGGGTCGGCGCCTCGCCGATCTACGTCGCCGCGGCGATCAAGAACCCGACGATGCTGGTCGCGACCCTCGGCGGCATCCGCAAGCTCGTCAACGAGGTCGCCCCCGGGGCCGTCGAGTGGGGCGAGCACAGCAAGCACCGCGACCTGCCGATCGTCCGCGTCGGCATCCGCCGCGACGCGCCCCTGCTCGCGCGCCCCGACATGGCGGACGCCGTCGCGCTCTACTACGTGCAGACGAGCGCGGCGATCGTCGTCGGCCTCGACCCGGAGGTGCTCAAGGTCGTCGTCGATCGGATCGCCGCCGGCGACGGGCAGATCCCGGGGCCGGGCGCCGAGGACGGCGCTCAGCTCATCGTCGACGCCAGCTCGCGCCCCGGCGACGCGATGTGGACCGTCGCCTCGTGGATCCTCCAGGGCGAGGCGATGGTCACCCAGGCGACCGCGGAGCGGCGGGCGGAGATCCTCCTGCGCGGGGCCCACGGCGCCGAGGGGCCGGGGCTGCTGACCGAGCTCGGCTACGCCTACTTCGGCGGCACGCCGCTCAGCGCCCGCGGCAGCGCCGGCTTCGTCATCGATCCGCAGGGCGCCGCCGATCCGGCGCTCGGCACCGCGATCCACCGCAAGTACCCGGAGCTGCCGATCCGCTCGTCGCCGGTCGAGCGCCTGATGGAGCGCCTCGTCGGCTTCCGCGTCGAGGTCTCCTTCGATCCTGAGCCGGCGGCCGCGGGCCCGGACGCGCGCTCGCTCCACAGCCACCTCCGCCTGCGCCTGTCGGGCGGCGGCTGAAAAGGGCGCTAGCGTGTCACGGCGGCGCGGCGTCGCGCGGCGCGTCGGCGCCCGCGGCGAATTCTGTAACGCACGTTCCTGATGTCTGATAGGTCAGATGTGGGGCGACCTCCGGCGCCCCGGTGACGACGACCGCTACGACAAGGACGATGACGACGATGGCCCACGCCGAGCGCACGCTGAACCTCCCCGCCCACGACGAGAACCACAAGGACCCCGCGGTCGCCGAGCCGCTGAAGGCGACCAAGAAGGTCTTCGGGATGGTCCCCAACATGTACGCGCGGATGGCCAACCACCCCGGGCTCTTCACGACCTATCGGACGGGCTACGACGCGTTCCGTGCGGGCGGCCTGTCGCCGGTCGAGCAGGAGGTCGTGTTCCTGGCGATCAGCCGCTTCCACGGCTGCGGCTACTGCGTGGCCGCCCACAGCGCGGTCGCTGACATGGTGAGGATCCCCGGCGAGGTCACTGAGGCGCTGCGCGCCGGCGGCCCGCTCCCCGACCCGAAGCTCGACGCCCTCGCGTCCTTCACCCGGGCGATGGTCGAGCGCCGCGGCCTGCCGACCGCGGCGGAGCTCGACGCCTTCCTCGCCGCCGGCTACAGCGAGACGGACGTCCTGGCGATCGTCCTGGCGATCGCCACGAAGACGATCAGCAACTTCACGAACCACCTCTTTGACACGCCGATCGACGGGGCCTTCGCCCACCGGCGCTGGGACGACCCGGAGGCGGCCGAGGCTGAGGGCGCGGGCTGATGCCGCGCTCGTCCTCAGCGCGTCGCGGCCGGCCGCGCTCGTTCGACGTCGACGCGGCGATCGACGCCGCCCTCGCGCTCTTCTGGCGCGAGGGCTTCGAGGCGGCCTCGATCCAGGCGCTGGCCGAGGAGACAGGCGTCGGCGCGTCGAGCCTCTACGCGGCGTTCGGCAGCAAGCGCGGGCTCTTCGATCGCGCGCTGGCCCGCTACGAGGCGCTCGGCGACGCGACGTTCGTGACCCTCGCGTCGGGGGCGCGCGGGCTCGACGACATCGACGCGTTCCTCGATCTCCTCGCCGGCCAGATCGCGAGCGACGGCCCGCGCGGCTGCTTGATGGTCCACTCGACCGCCGAGGTCGCGCCGACCGACCCCGAGCTCGCCGCGCGGATGGTGCGCTACCGCGGCCGGATCCGCGGCGCGATCACGGCGGCGCTGCGCCGCGCGGCGGACCGCGGGGAGATCGACGGCGACGGCGTCGACGATCGCGCGCGGGTGATCCAGGCGGCGCTCTTCGGGGTGATGGTCGCGGCGCGATCAGGCGCGCGGGAGGACGCGCTCGCGACCCTCGACGCGCTGCGCCGCGACCTCCGGCGGCGCGCCTGAGCGGCGCCGGAGGGTCTCCTAGAGCCTGCTCCTTCGTACAGGCGGGCCGGCGGCCGCCGGCGTCGACGTCGGTGACAGCCGCGTCTTGTCGCCGGTCCTAACCTCAGGCACCCTGGGGCTATTATTGGCGGCCGCGCCCGAAACCGCC
>JAGQIT010001419.1 GCA_020431135.1 Myxococcales bacterium
GTGGTCGAGGGGAGGCCGGCGTCGACGAAGGTCAGCGACGCCGCGGCGCCGCAGTCCATCATCGCCATCGTGTCCTTCGAGGCAGCCACGCCGGTGAGCTTGGCCGCGCCGACGCGGAGGCCGGCGTCGACGAGGGCGCGGACGATCTCGGCGGCGGCGAGCGTCTTGCCGGCGTTCATGCAGGTGCCGGAGATGAAGACCACGGGCACCCGCGGCGACGGCTCGCCGGCGGGGATCGCCGCCATCCCGAGGTGGGCCGGGACGCCGGCGCGCGAGCCGAGCACGGGGAAGGCGAGGAGCGCCCCGAGGAGCTCGAGGCGCAGCGGCGCGCCGACGGCCGCGTGCGACGACGAGGCCAGGCCGATGACGCCGCCGAGGTTGAGCATGTGCAGCGGGTCGCCGACGGCGAGCTCGCTCGGGACGATCCCGGCGTGGCCGTGCAGCGCCTTGCGCTCGCCGAGAACGCCGGCGACGACGTCGCCCTCGTAGAGCTTGACGTTGCGGCCGTGCGGGTTCTCGAGCTCGCCGTAGACCGACTTCTGCTCGAGGACCCGGCAGGCGACGGCGTAGCCCGGGCGGGCGACGACGGCGTCGCTGACGAGCGCCTCCTGCGAGATGTGGGCGACGTCGAGGCGCCGCAGGGCGCTCGCCACCTTGTCGATCTTGATCCGCCTCACGACGCCACCGCCTTCAGGGCGCTCTTCTCGCCGGCCTTCTCGGCCAGGGCCGCGTCGCCCTGGAGCTTGGCGAGGCGGGCGAGGCGGGCCTGGGTGCCGGTGATCGCCGCGAAGCCGCGGGCCTCGGCGCCGGTCCACAGGGTGTTGGCCTCGCCGTAGGTGCCGGCGGCCGCCGACATCATCGAGTAGGGCGAGCGCGCGCCGACGATCGTCAGCCGCCCCTGGCACAGGTGGACCCGGACCTCGCCGCTGACCGCCTGCTGCGACGACTCGAGGAAGGCCTCGAGGTCGCGCATGACCGGATCGAGGTAGGCGGCCTCGTGGAGGAGCATGCCGTAGGTCGACGCGAGGTGCTCCTTGGTGTGCTGCTGCCAGCGGCTGAGGACGAGCTTCTCGAGCTCGCGGTGGGCGTCGAGGAGGATCGCCGCGGCCGGGGCCTCGAAGGCGACGCGCCCCTTGATCCCGAGGATCGTGTCGCCGACGTGGACGCCGCGGCCGATCCCGTGGGCGCCGCCGAGCTGGTTGAGGGCGGCGATCAGGGCGACCGGCTCCATCGCTACGCCGTCGAGGGTCGTCGGCACGCCGGACTCGAAGCCGATGACCAGCGCCTTGCCCTCGGCGGGGGCCTCGCTCGGGGTCGTCGTCCACGCCCACGCGGCCTCGGGCAGCCCCTGCCACGAGTCGTGGGTCTCCTTGCCGCCGATCGTCACGCCCCACAGGCCCTCGTTGACCGAGTAGTCGGTGGTCTTGTCGGCGACCGCGACCCCGCGCTCGCGCAGCCAGGCGGTCGACGCCTGCCGGCTCCAGCCCTCGTCGCGGATCGGCGTGAGCAGCGTGAGGTCGGGGCAGAGGGCGCGGAGGATCCCGTCGAAGCGGACCTGGTCGTTGCCGGCCCCGGTCGAGCCGTGGGCGACCGCGTCGGCGCCGACCTCCTGGGCGATCGCCGCGACGGCGCGGGCCTGGGCGACCCGCTCGGCGCCGACGCAGAGCGGGTAGACCTGGCCGCGGCGGACGTTGCCGAAGATCAGGTAGCGGACGTGGTCGTCGAAGACGGTCTGGCGGGCGTCGACGCAGCGGTGCTCGACCGCGCCGAGCTCGGCCGCCCGCGCGGCGATCGCCTCGAGGGCCTCCTTCGAGAAGCCGCCGGCGTCGACGGTCGCGGTGATCACCTCGGCGCCGTAGCGCTCGCGCAGGTAGAGGAGGAGGAACGAGGTGTCGAGGCCGCCCGAGAAGGCGAGGACGATCCGCTTGGGATTGTCGGGGTTCTTCAACTTCGTGTCGTCAGCGGTCATGGCGGCTCCTGCGGGCGGGCGCCCGCGAGTCGAGCAGCCCGGCCTGACGGTCAGTTGCGGCGTCGGTCGACGAGGCCGGCGTAGGCGCGGAGGCGCTGGCTAGCTTCGTCGGCGGCGAGGCGCGAGGTCGTGGCGATGAAGACGGTGTCGTCGCCGGCGATCGTCCCGGCGACGCCGTCCCAGCTGGCGGCGTCGATCGCCGCGGCGACCTGCTGGGCGGTGGCGACGGCGGTGCGCAGGACGAGCATCGTCTCGCCGGCGCTGACCAGCGAGCGGATGTGTCCCCAGGGCAAGGCGATCTCCGCCTCCGGGTTGGCGGCGAGATCGAGGTCGGCCGGGACGCTGTAGATCCCGTCGACCTTCTCGAGGCCGAGCGCGCGGATGTCCCGCGAGATCGACGACTGCGTCACGGCCCACCCCGCGCCGGCGAGCGCGTCCGCCAGCTCGCCCTGCGTCCGGAAGGAGCCCATGGCGACGAGGCGCTTGAGCTGGGCGAGGCGGCGTGAGCGGTTCATGGCGCGGGGTGGGCAGTGTGAATAATATTCACAAGAATGGATAAATTGAGGCTAGGCGGCGCGTCAGCCGGTAGGTCTTCGTTCCTACTTTCTGCCGGATGAGGCTGTCAACTTACAATGTCCGACGAAATTCGGTCAGGTTCGTGAGGAGTCGCGGCGTCTTGCATAAAATTCAAAAATCCGCGAAGTCGCCCTCGTTGCGGCGCCAGCGGGCCGCTGTGGGGTCTCTGGCCCGCGTCGACGCGGGATGACGCGAGATCTCGCCTCTTCGTCCGGGCCTGAGGAGGTCTGCGCGAGGGCCCTCGACAGCGCAGCGGAGGCGATGGTTCGCGTCCCCGCGGGGGCGCCGTTGGCCGTCGCCGCGGCGCCGCAGGGCGGACGGGCGACGGATGGAAGGAGCGCCGGCGGGCCCGCGACGCTCACGCAGGCGGAGTCGGCCCGTCGATCAAGAAGCCGTCAGCGGCGAGCGCCGCCCGCAGCGTCGGAGCGGCGAGCGCCGCGAGGAAGCGGGCGACCGCCGGCCGCTCGCGGCGGGCGTCGGGGATCACGAAGTCATAGCGCTCCGCCTGGAGGGGCTGGAAGCGCAGGCCGTCGGCGACGCTCTGGATGGCGACGCCCCAGTCGGCGCGCCCCTGGGCGACGCAGGCGGCGACGCCCTGGTGCGAGCGCGCCTCGTGGTGGTAGCCGCGGGGCC
>JAGQIT010000153.1 GCA_020431135.1 Myxococcales bacterium
ACGCGGCGCGCGTGCGCGCGCGGTGCTTGCGGTCGCGGTCGTCGGCGCGCGCAGGGCAGCGCGCCCGCGTGCGCGAGGCCGCGTTGAACGTCGTTGCGTCGGAGGAGGTCATGCCCGGCCGCCTCGCAGGCGAGCTGTCCGAAGGGTCTGGGGAGGATCTCCGGCGGGTCGGCTGAGGGTCGAATGCGGGCGAGCCTCGATGACCGAACACGAGCCGGCGTGGCCGCTCGCCTCGGTCGCAAGGCGACCCCTCGTCAGACGCGATGCTCGGAGAGGGCGCCACTCATCGCGCAGGGCGGTGACAGCTGATCCTGCGATTTGAGCGAGTGTTGACCCAGAAGAACTCACCCTCTTCATCGTCCCAGACGATCGCGAGCTCGGAGACGTCTGCCTGTAGTCGCCTCATCGCCTCGCTTCGTCCGACCAGAGGCGCGCATTCATGGTCTTTAGCGATGCAAGCTTCAACATCGGGGACAGCGCGGATTTCCTTGTGGGTGATATGGACAGAGAACATCGCGATCGGAGGCACGCTGCGATCCGAGAAGAGGAAATTGCACGTCCAGCTGTCGCAGAGGGGCGAGTTGGAATCACCCCCTGGCAGTACGCAGTTGTGGGTGCACTCCGGAAGGGGGGTGAGCGACTCTGGAAGGCCTCCGCTCCGAGAGCGGCGCGACAGGAACTCGGTGGCGCGGAGAGAGGCCTCGGGCTCCGAGAGTTCTCCCTCCTTCGCGGTGTTCATCCTCGTCTCTTTGGGCTCGTGGCGTTCGGCGCTCGCTGAGAGGGCTTGTGGCTCTGTCTTGGGCGTGCTCGTCGGGTTTGGGGGCACGCACGCGAGGAGGCTGAGCGCAAAAATGATGCGGCACGAACTCATAGCGTTATCCGAGAGCACGCCGACTCGGCGTAGTGTGAGGCTCTACCCGGCGGGCGAGAGCGCCTCGTCGCATATTGTTGAACGACTCCGCCCCCCCTAGCCACCGGCGCTCGCCGGCAGGGCGCCGACGACGATCCGGCTCGGGCGCGCGCGCTCGCGGAAGACGGTGTGGGTCGCCGCCCGGAAGTCGTCGTCCTTGGCCTCGAAGATGTTGTCGACCCAGCGCTGCGGGTTGCGATCGACCATCGGGAACCACGTCGACTGGATCTGGATCATGATCCGGTGGCCGGCCTTGAAGGTGTGGAGGACGTCCTGGAGCGGGACCTTGACGGCCGTCGGCTTGTTCGGCGCGAACGGGCGGGCGCGCTCGTAGCCGTCGCGGTAGCGCCCGCGGAGGACCTCCGAGCGGACCATCATCTGGTAGCCGGAGGCGCGCTTGCCCGGGCGCATGTGCGGGTGCTCGCTGTCGTCGGCGTCGTCGGGGAAGACGTCGACGAGCTTGACCACCCAGTCGGCGTCGCGCTCGCTCGTCGCCACCCACAGCTCGGCGGTCAGCGGCCCGGCGAGCGTCAGGTCCTCGGTGAGCGGCGCGGTCTGGTAGGTGAGCACGTCCGGGCGACGGGCGGCGAAGCGCTGGTCGTCGGTCATGTACTCGCGGGTCATCCCGAGGGCGACGTCCTCGGTCGACGGCACCGGGCGCGCCGGATCGCTGACGAAGCGGTCCATCGCGCGGCCGGCCTGCGGCGCCGCGTCGATCGCCAGGCGGCCGCCCTCGCCGAGGTAGAGCGCCCGCTCCTCGACCTGCTCCGGCGGCCAGGTGTCGAAGCGCCGCCAGGTGTTGGCGCCGGTGTTGAAGATCGTCGCCTCGGCGATCGGCGAGGCTGCGGCCGCCCGCGCCTCCTCGCCGCGGAGGTAGGCGTCGAAGAAGGCGCGCTCGACCTCGGCCTGGTAGTAGCGCGAGGTGTCGGCGCCGAAGCTGACGTTGCCGAGGTGGTCGCCGTCGGTCCGCGCCCAGCCGCCGTGCTGCCACGGGCCCATCACGAGGTGGTTGGCGACGTCGGGGTTCTGCCTCTCGATCGCCCGGTAGATGTTGAGCGGTCCGTAGAGATCCTCGGCGTCGAAGAGGCCGCCGACGACCATCACCGCCGGCGCGACCCCCTTGAGGTGGGGGAGGAGGTTGCGCGCCGACCAGAACTCGTCGTAGGTCGGGTGGGCGACGATCTCGCGCCAGAAGGCGACCTCGCCGCGGAAGTAGCGCTCGACGTTGCTCAGCGCCCCGAGGTCCAAGAAGAAGGCGAAGCCGTCGGCGGTGCCGTGGTCGAAGCGCGGCCCCCACTCCTTGGCGGGGCGCTGCTGCGGGCGCCCGAAGTTGACGAAGAAGTTGAAGAAGTGCGGGAGGAAGAAGGCGCCGTGGTGGTAGAAGTCGTCGAAGTACCAGTCGGCGATCGGCGCCTGCGGTGAGACGGCGACGAGCGCCGGGTGGTGGTCGATCATCCCGGCCGCCGCGTAGAAGCCGGGGTAGCTGATCCCCCACATGCCGACGCGGCCGTTGTGGCCGTCGACGTTGGCGAGCAGCCAGTCGATCGTGTCGTAGGTGTCGGTGCTCTCGTCGATGTCGGTCGGGCCGCGGCTCTCCTTCGGGTTGTGCGGGCGCACGTTGACGAACTCGCCGCCGGACATGAAGCGGCCGCGGACGTCCTGGTAGACGAAGATGTAGCGGTCCTCGGCGAGGACGTCGCTCGGGCCGAGGCTGCGCGGCATGGCCTCGCCGCCGTAGGGGCCGATCGAGTAGGGCGTCCGCTTGAGGAGGATCGCCGGCGGCCCCGACTCGGGCGGCGACTTCGGCGTGTAGATCTGCGAGAAGAGCTCGACGCCGTCGCGCATCCGGATCATCACCTCGCGCTTGTCGTAGTTGGCGGCGATCCAGGCGGCGTGCAGCGCCTTCGGGTCGCTGGCGACCTCTTGGGTCGCGGACGCGGCGGCCTCGGTCGGCGGGTTCGCGCAGGCGGGGGCGGGGGTCGGGGTCGCCGGCGGGCCCTCGGGCGGTCGACAGGCGAGGGCGAGGGCGAAGAGCGGCAGGGCGAGGGCGGCGAAGCGCTGGCGAGGCCACAGCATCGGCGCATCCTAGCAGCCGGCGGCGCGTCGCCGGCGCGGTCTCGCGTGCTCTCTCCGACCTCGCGCGCTCGACGAGAACGTGCGGTGAAGGACCGGGGAGGCGGCGCGCTGCCCCTGCGACGAGGCCACAACGGCGGCGTCGGGCCAGCGCCGGCGAGCCTCGACCGCGCTCGGTCGCCGGGAGTACACTCCGCCGCCGAGGCCGAGCCATGTCAAGGAACGACGACGCCGCGGCGCCGGCAGGGAGCCGGGCGACAACCGCATCACCCCTTCACCCCCTCTCCTCGCGCGGAGCGACGCGCGGGGGGGCCCCGCTGGCGGGGCTCCTCGCTCTCGTTCTCCTCGGCGCCTGCGCTGGGGACGACGGCAGCGGCAGCAGCAGCGGCAGCGAGGCGACCTCCGCGACGACCGGCGAGGCCACGAGCGCGTCGGGATCGACGACGGGCGCGTCGACGACGGGCAGCGCGAGCGAGACCGGGACGGCGACCGGCAGCGGAACCAGCACGGGCAGTAGCAGCGGCACGGGCGTCACTGGCGACACGGACGACAGCGGCTCGACGGGCGGCGACCCGGCCCTGGAGGCGCTCTGCCTCGAGGTCCAGGGCTCGATCGAGGCCGGCCTCGCGGGCGACTGCGCCTGCGCGGTCGAGGGCGGCGACTACCCGAGCGTCGAGGCCTGCCTCGCCGACAAGGGGATCGACGCCGACTACGGCGCGTGTCGCTGTGGGATCGTCGCCGAGGAGCCGGCGATGGGCGCCTACCTCGAGTGCGTGAAGCCGGTCGCGGCCGACTTCGCGGGCTGCATCGCTGACCTCGGCTGCGAGAACCCCGACGCCCTCGACAACTGCTACCTCCTCTTCCTCGGCGCCGGCGACTGCCCGCCGTCGGTGAAGGCCGTCGACGCCGAGGTCGAGTTCGTGTGCAGGGACGCCGCGCCCTTCGCCTGCGGCTCCGGCGAGGAGATCCCCGAGACCTGGCTGTGCGACCTCGAGGACGACTGCGCCGACGGCTCGGACGAGGCGGACTGCCCTGTCTTTGAGTGCATGTCCGGGGACGAGATCCCGCTCGACTGGGTGTGCGACGGCGCCGACGACTGCCCCGACGGCGACGACGAGCTGGACTGCGATCCCTAGGTCGCGGCGGCTTGCTTCACGGCTTTCTCCGCGCGCCGAGTGAGCCGCCGGGGCCGCACGCCGGACCTGCTGCGGGCCGCTTGGAGGCTGTCCCGCGATTCGGCGCGCGCTCTCGCCTGTTCTCGGTGACGCTCTCGGCTGGACGACGCTCTTGGTGCGCCCATAATCGCGGCGCTTCGCCGCTGCCGATTCGGCGCGAGAGCACGCACAGGTCTTCGGGACAGGATCCTATCCGGGCCCGTCGCCGGCGCGGGTGCCGAAGAGGCGGAAGGCGGGGATCGGCGGGCGCTCCGGGGCCGAGCGGATCTGGGTGGCGAGCTCCGGATCCGCGTCCTCGCCGTCGAACGTGATCGCCTCGGCGTTGGTCTCGGCGGCGTTCGCCTGGGCGACGGTCGGGGCCGGGGTGTTGTCGCTCTCGTCCCAGCCCTCGACGACGGCGTCCTCGTCGTCCGCGGCTCCCCGGTCGTTCGCGTCGATCGCCGCGCTCGCCTCCGCTTCCGGCGGGGCGGGCGGGGGCGCGTCTGCGACCGCGCCCCCGCAGGCCAGCGGGACGAGCCCGAGGAGGAGGGCGGCGAGGGGGAGCTGCGAGCGCTTGGAGGGCATGGGAGGGGTGAACGCAGCGGGCGCCCCGGCGTTCTCGGCTGAGTTTGCCAGCGGCGCGGCCGGGCTCACCAGGGCCGGCCGACGACCGCCTTGTACTCGGGGTCGTCGCGGAGGAGGAGGCCGCTGCCCGTGTGGGTGAGGGTCTCGACGAGGGCGGCCGAGTCGGGGCCGGTGCGCGGCACTCGGGCGGCCGCCTCGGCGTTGAGGATCCGCCGCTTGACCCAGCGCGGCAGGAGCTCGCGGCGCGTGACCCAGAGGCCGACCACCGCCAACGCCGCGATGGAGAGGGCCCAGGGCGGCGCCGGCAGGCCGCGGAAGGCGAGGGTGAGCGCGGGCGCGACCGCGGCGATCGACGCCGCGACGTAGGCGATCCGGCGCCCTCGATCGGCCTGGCCGCGGGCGGCGCTGCGGTCGAGGAGCACGCCGAGGAAGAAGAGGAAGAGCGCGAGCGACCAGGCGCCGCGGCCGACGTCGCCGTCGGCGGCGACGAGGCGCTGCCCCGCGGCGCCGGCGAGGGAGATGCCGACCAGGAGCGGCGCGCGGGTGAGGAGCCAGCGGGCGTCGATCGGGGTCACCTGCGGGAGGTCGCCACGCGCGTGGTCGTCGCGGGTGTAGGGGCGGCGGCTCTCGAGGGCGAGGGCCGAGAGGAGGCCGAGCGAGGGGCCGATCATCGCGGCGAGGCTGAGGAGCGCCAGACCGTCGACGGCGGCCGCCGGGAGGCCGCCGAGGATGACGATCACCGCGGCGATCACGGCGGCGTCGTCGATCTTCCCGGCGGTCGTCCGGCCGTCGTCGTCGCCGCGGGGGTCGAGGCGCGGGCGCAGGAGCGCCGCGCCGGCGACGTCGACCGCGAGCGCCGCGAGCCACAGCGCCCACGGGTGCGCGGTCGCCAGGGCGCCGAGGTTGAGGGCGACGCAGGCGACGGCGACGACGAGCTGGCCGCGTCCCCAGCGGCGCGCCGCCGGCTCGTGATGGATGACGCGGGTGACCAGGAGGGCGCGACCGAGGGCGAGGGCGGCGAGGGCGAGGGAGATCCAGCCGCTCCACGGGATCAGCCAGAAGATGTCCGTGAGGTCAGGTACTCCCGCGGCCCCCCAGGCGGCGAGGCCCGCGAGCGCCGAGAGGATCCACGCGTGGATCGCCGAGTCGACCGGCGCCGGGTTGAGGACCCGCTCCTGCACGAGCACGGCCCAGCCCCAGGCGCGCAGCGTCGCCGCGAAGACGACCGCCCCGGCGAGGAGCGCGGGGATCGTCGCCAGCTCGATCTGCGGCGCGCGCTCGAGGGCGGCGAGGCCCGGGAGGAAGGCGAGGGCGAGCGGCGCGGCGTAGGTCGGCAGCAGGCGCTCGACGAGGCCGCGCATCCGGCTGGCGGCGACGAGCTCCTCGCTCTCGTAGATGAAGACGAGCACCGGCCCTGGCACGAGGCCCGGCCGCCGCCGCGTCAGGCGCAGCGCCTCGTGCAGGCGGTCGCCGACGAGGAGGTAGTCGTAGCGAGCGCGGCGCTCGCTGAGGTGGGCGCGCCACTCCTGATAGGCGGAGACCACCCGACGCAGCGCGAGCAGATCGACGCGGTCCTCGTCGAGCCAGGCACGCAGCGTCGGCCAGCGGTCGATCAGCGCCTCGTGGGCGAGGTCGAGCCAGACCGTCGGCGCCCGGCCGCGGCGGCTCCGCGAGCGGCGACCGTCGTCGGCCATCGTCGCCCCGGTGACGAGGAGGCGGCCCTCGCTGAGCGCGTCGACGACCCGATCGAAGTCGGCCTGGGCGCTGTCGACGAGCGGCCGCAGGAGCTCGCGGTCGAGGCGTCGGCGGCCGCGCGGCGCGAGGTCCTCGCCGAGGTCGATGAGGGCGACGAGGAGGCAGCGGGCCTGCTCGCGCTCCGCGGGGCCGAGCCCGGCGAGGACCGCGTCAGCGCTGCGCGCGAGGGCGCCGGCGATCCTGCCGAGGCGCTCGTAGGAGTCGAGGGTCAGGAGCCGCCCGCGGCGCTCCGTCCACAGCAGATCGAGGCAGTGCTGGAGGAGGGGGAGCGCGGCCGCCTCGCCCTCGATGTCGGCGACGAGGCGCTCGACCAGCGCGGGCTCGAGGCGGATGCCGACGGCCCGCGCCGGGCCGACGATCAGGTCGCGCAGCGCCGCCGCCCCCGGCGCGCCGAGGAGCATGCGCTCGCGATCGTCGTAGAGCAGCTCGTCGAGGCGGCGGCCGTCGGCGAGGCGGAGCTCGGCGCAGCGCGGGATGAAGTCAGTTCGCAGCGTCGCCGCGACGGCGACGCCAGGGCAAGCGGCGAGCTCGGCGAGGGCGCGGACGTAGGCGGTCGCCTGGGCGCGGCTCGGCAGGTGGGTGAACACCTCCTCGAAGCGGCTGACGATCAGCAGCAGGCTCTCGCCCTGCTCGGAGGCGCCGCGCAGGGTGGCGAGGAGGGCGTCGACGCCCGCGCGGCTGTCGACCGCGAGGGCGTCGCCCATCGCCCGGACGAAGGCCGCGGAGAGGGCGGACTGCGGGCGCTCGCGATCGTCCGCGGGGCGGATCACGGCGACTCGCCAGCGCCGCTCACGGCGGCCGCGCAGCGCCGGGATCAGGCCGGCGCGCAGGAGCGAGAGCTTGCCGCTGCCGCTGCCGCCGACGATGAAGTGGAGCCCGCGCGCGCCGGCGGCGGCCTCCTCGGCCCAGTCGCGCAGCGCCGCGATCTCGCGCTCGCGGCCGAAGAAGTAGGGCTGGTGGTTCTCGTCGAAGCT
>JAGQIT010000154.1 GCA_020431135.1 Myxococcales bacterium
AGCGTCGCCGGCGAACGCCGCCGGCGACGACGCGGCGCGCCCCGAGCCCGAGGCGCCCCGCGCCCCCCGCTGGACGCTGCAGATCGACCCGCTGACGACCGCGCTGGGCTACGTCCATCTCCAGGTCGAGCGCGCGCTCGGCACCCACGCGTCGATCTACGTCGGCCCGTCGCTGCGCCTCTTCAACGGCCTCCTCGACCTCGACGAGACCCGCACCTTCATCGGCCTCGGCGCCGAGCTCGGGGTCCGCTGGTTCGTCGTCGGCGGCGCCCCGAAGGGCTGGTGGGTCCAGGCCCGCGGCGTCCTCGCCCACCTCAAGGCCGACTCTGGGGTCACGGACATCGGCGGCTACGTCAGCGTCCTCGGCGGCTACACGGCGATCTTCGGCGGATGGTTCGTCCTCAGCGGCGGCCTCGGAGCCCAGTACATCAACTATACGGTCGACGGCCTCGGCACCAAGACGTTCTTCCCCGCGGCCCACACTGCGCTCGGCGTCGCCTTCTAGGACGCGGGGCCTGCGAGCGCGCTCCGGTCTCGCGCGCCCGCCGGCTGGCGCGTGAGCGAGAGCAGCGCAGCGGACAGCTCCCCGACGTCGATCGGCTTGGCGTAGAAGGCGTCGCAGCCGGCCTCGAGCATCCGCTCGCCCACCCGAGGATCGCCGCTGATCGCGACGACCGAGCAGCGCTCGCCGCCCCGCACGTACGCGCGGATGAGCTCGAGCACGCGGAGCGCCCCGCCGCCGGGGACGTTCACGTCCGTGATGACGACGTCGACGTCGGCGCCCGCGAGCGCCCCCGGGACCTCCTCCGGGCTCGCCAGCACGATCACCTCATGCCCCTCCCGCTGGAGCGAGGCCTCGAGGACGACGCGGACGAGCGGATCGTCGTCGACGACGACGATCGACAGCGGCGTCGGCTTGCCGAGGCTCGTCGCGCCTGAGGCGGACGCGCGCCTGTCCAACGTCTCCCGCACCGTGACGAGCAGCGCCTCGCCGTCGAAGGGCTTCTCGAGGAGCCTGAAGTCGCCGCGCTCCATCCCTCTGCGCAGGAGCGCGTCGCTGGCGTAGCCGGACATGAGGATGACCTCGGCCTGCGGGCTCCGCCGGAGCACTCGCTCCGTGAGCTCGATGCCGTTCATCCCTGGCATCACCAGATCGGTCACGAGGAGCTGCACCGGAGACACGCGCTCGCCCAGCCTCCCCAGCGCCTCATCGCCGCTCGCGGCCGCGATCACGCGATAGCCCGCCCCCTCGAGCACGCCGGCCATGAACTCGCGGACCGCGTCGTCGTCCTCGACGAGGAGCACCGTCTCGTGCCCCTCCGTCGCCTGCGCGGCCGGCGGGGTGAGCTGCTGCGGGAGGTCCTCGCAGCGCGGGAGGAGGATCGAGAACCGCGTGCCGAGGCCCACCTCGCTCGACACCGTGATGAACCCGCCGAGCCGCTTGATGACCGCGAGGACGCTCGCAAGCCCGAGCCCCGTGCCGACGCCGCGCTCCTTCGTCGTGAAGAAGGGCTCGAAGATCCGCTCCAGCGTCTCCGCGTCCATGCCGTGGCCCGTGTCGCGGACCGTGATCGCGACGAAGTCCTGCGCCGCGGCCTCTGCGGTGCCCCCGAGGGGTCTGTTCGAGGTCTCGATGGTGAGGGTCCCGCCCTCCATCATCGCGTCCCTGGCGTTCACCGCCAGGTTCACCAGCACCTGCGTGAGCTGCGTCTTCTCCCCGCGACACGACCACAGCGCCTCGCTCAGGTCGAGCTCGAGGCGAATGTCCTCGCCGAGCATCTTGCCGAGCAGCGCGTGCACCTCGCCGATGATCGCGTTGGCGTCGACAGGGCGCGGCGCGACGAGCTCCTCGCGGCCGAGCGCCAGGAGGCGCTTCGTCAATTCCGCCGCGCGCTCGCCCGCCGTCGAGATCGCAGCCACCGAGCTCGCGACGCGCGAAGTGGCGTCCACCTCCGCGCGGACCAAGCGGCAGTGACCGATGATCACCGTGAGCATGTTGTTGAAGTCGTGGGCGATGCCCCCGGCGAGGAGGCCGAGCGCCTTCATCTTCTGGGCGTCGCTGAGCTCCGCCGCCAGGCGGGCGCGCTCGCGCTCGAGCCGGTGGCGCTCGATCGCGTAGCGGATCGCCCGCCGCAGGACGACCTCGTCGACCGCCCCCTTGACCAGGTAGTCCTGGGCGCCGGAGTTCACCGCGGCGAGGGCCATGTCCTCGTCCTCGAGGCCCGTGACGACGATCACCGGCACGTCGCTCGCGCTCTCGACGACCGCGCGGACGGTCGCCAGCCCGCGGCTGTCCGGGAGGTTCAGGTCGAGGAGGGCGACGTCGACGGCGGCGCTGTGCTCCGCCAGGTGCCGCACCGCCTGCTCGAGCCTGTCCGCGTGGATGAGCTCGACCCCCTCGATCTCCGCGTCCTGGAGGTACTCCCCCATCAGGAGCGCGTCGTCCGGATCGTCTTCGATCAGAAGGACGCGCATTGGCGGCGTCGGTCCCGGATGAGTGGCCGTTCTCACTGTGTTCATAGTGACGGACCGCGCCCGAAGGGAATCGCCATAGACAGGTCGAACGACGTTATGCTAGTGGCCATAAGCGGCCATTTCAACCGCGAAGTCGCGGCTCAGAACCGAGCGATGATGCATCGATGGCTCCGGCGGTCGACCGCCGGTGGCCGCCAAGTCCTAGTGGATCCACCAGGATCGCCGCGGACGGGCGAAATCTCACTGCCGACGACGCGAGGTCGGGCGCGACGACGAGGCACCAACGCCATGGCCCTCAAGACAGGGTCACTCCGCCAGGTGGACGGGTAGCGCGTCCTGGAGGTCGAGCTGCCGCAGGCGCTCCTGAAACGGGAAGAGCCCGAAGAGGCCGCCGGTGTGGACGAAGAGCGCCGTCTCGCCCTTGGCGATCGCGCCGCTGCGGATCATCCCGAGGAGGCCGGCGAAGGCCTTGTTCGTGTAGACCGGATCGAGGATGAGGCCGGTGCGCGCGGCGAGGTCGCGCAGGCTCCGGAGCTCGTCATCGGCGACCAGCCCGTAGCCGTCGCCGACGAACCCGTCGCAGAGGTGGGCGGCGCGCGCCCTCACCTCGAGCCCGGGGGCGTACGCGCCGCGTATCCCGTCGAGGAGCGCGCCGACGACCCGCTGGAAGTGCGCGCCGTCGTGGCTGACGGGGACGCCGATGACCCGCTCCGTCAGCCCGTAGAGCTCGGCGCCGGCGAGGAGCCCCGCGAGGGTCCCGCCGGAGCCCGTCGCCGAGACGATGACGTCGAAGCGCACCCCGAGGTCGCGCTGATCGCCGGCGAGCTCCTCAGCGCAGCGGACGTAGCCCAGCGCCCCCAGGGGAGAGCTGCCCCCCATCGGGATCACGTAGGCCCGCGAGCCCGCCGCGGCGAGCTCCTGCGCGCGCCGGGACAGGAGCGCGTCGCTCCGCTCGAACTCCTCCGGCGTGAGGTCGTGCAGCGTCGCCCCGAGCAGGCGATCGAGGAGGAGGTTGCCGCGACCGCTCGCGCCGCGCAGCCCCTTGAGCAGCAGCTCGACGCCGAGGCCGAGCTGGCGCGCCGCCGCGGCCGTCGCGCGACAGTGGTTGCTGTCGGCGCTGCCGCAGGTGAGCACGACGTCGGCGCGGCGATCGAGCGCCTCCGCGAGAAGGTACTCGAGCTTGCGGACCTTGTTGCCGGAGAGCGCCGCTCCGGTGAGATCGTCGCGCTTGACGAAGAGCCGCACCCCCAGCTCCCGGCTCAGGTGCGGCAAGGGCTGCACCGGGGTGGGCAGACGGGCGAGATCGACGCGCGCGGGGAAGGTGGGCATGGAGCGTGCAGTCGAGGCGCTCGCGCGCGCAGGACAGGCCCAGCATATCCGCTCGAACCCGGCTTGACGACGTCGACCGCCCCTGCCTCGTCGAGCCAGAGGCGGTCATGCTCCGATGCGCGCTCGCCGCGACAGAGAATCACGGCAGACCTGAATCGTTCTCCCCCGACGCGGCAACTCCCGCGATAGACGGCGGCGGGCGCTCGTATTGGCCGCTCTCTCCGTGATCAACCTCTATCCCCGAGCGCCGGCGACGCGCCGCCGCGGGGCAAGGGAGCTCGAAGATGAAGGCACTCCATCACACCACGAATCGACACTCGCGAGCCCACGCCAAGAGCGGCCGCACCGCGGCGCTCGTCCTCGCCGCGCTCACGGGCTCGGCCTGCGACGCGGTCCTCCACCCCGCGGTTCAGAACACGCACAACAGCTACGGCGACGAGGAGCACATCGTCATCCCCGAGGACATCGCGGACGCGGCGAACGTGCTCCCCAACGACACGCCGAACCTCCCCGGGTATCACCGCGCGCAGATCCTCGTGAGCATCGACGCGGCGGACAACCCCTCGAGCAACGTCGACGAGATGGCCCTCTTCACGGTGAGCGGCGTGTTCGACGCTGGCAACGCCCAGCAGATCGACGCGTTCGTCTGGGACGACGACAACGCGCCCCTCGACGGCAAGAGGCGCCTCGAGCTCGGACCAGGGACCCTCAACGGGCAGCCCCTGGACGTCCACCTCGACGAGGCGGTCGCGCAGGACTGGGACGAGCCCTGCCCGGCCCAGGACCCATCCTACGGCCTCGTCGAGTGCCTCGACGGCGACATCGAGCAGGTCTTCAGCGTCGTCGACAACTACGTGTTCCTCGCACCGCACGGCGGCAACATCGAGCCCCACACCGACGAGCAGGCCCAGGCCGCCAGCACCCACTCGTTCGCCTACCAGAACGGGACCTTCGACATGGCGGATCACTCGCTCGCGTGGTTTCTCAAGGGGTTTCGCAGCGGCGGCGGCGCGCACAAGCACTTCCACATCGCCAGCGAAGACATCGGCCGCGGCAGCTTCCCCAAGCTCGACCTGATCGGACCGAAGGTCGACAACCTCTTCAACGGCTTCCCCTACGCGGTCGCGTTCCACGGGATGTCGAACAAGCCCGCGAAGTACACGATCTACGTCGGCGGCGGCTCGAGCCTGTGCGTGCGCAACCAGGTCGTGGCGACGCTCACCGCGGTCCTGGCGAACGAGAGCTCGGTCTCGGTCGTCCTCTCCCCCGACCCGAAGCTCGACGGGACCTCCGCGCTCAACCTGGTCAACTGGTTGACGCTCAACGGCGCCGGCGGGATCCAGCTCGAGCAGACGAGCGCCGTCCGCGAGGACTACGGGACCGCGGTCGCGCACGCCGTCGCGGAGCTGCTCCCGCAGCTCGACGGCCTGTGCCCGTGATCGCTCAAGGTCAGGATCGTTCGCCGCCCCGCGTCGGCCGTGAGGGTTCGGACCCGGGCTCCCCGAGCCTCGGGCCCGGCCTTCGTCGCGGGCCGCGAGTCCGGGGCGAGTCGGGGCGCGACGCGATCCGGCGCCTCGCTCACCATCCAGTGGCCGACGTCCGGCGATAGCGCGGTCCGCCACGCGCTCGTTCTAACGCGTGCCGGGCTCGCGGATCACGTCAGCCGCCGCTCCGCGCCGGCTCGGCCTCGTGCGCGCTCGCGTGCGCGTGCGACGTGCTCGCCCGCGCGGGCGAGTCACCTCCGCGCGGGTCGGCCTCTCCGGCCGACGCTGGGCCTCAACGCCGCGGCTTCGACAGCCGGGACGTCACCGCCGAGGCCGCGCTGCGCTTCGTCGAGGCGAGGGTCCGCAGGGTGCTCGTCCACCACCCGTCGCGCCGCTCCGCGCGAGGGTCCGAGCTCCGGGTCCCGCGCGTCGAGCTGGACGTGCTGCTGGCGGGGTCGGACGCGAACATCGATGTCATGAGCGTGGGCACGACCCCTCTATCGCACCGGCCCTTGATCTGTCGCAGATCAGCCGCCGCCTCAGCGCCCGCTCGGCGCACCAGCGCACCGAGGCGCTCGGGCTGCGCGCGCACCTACGGCGGCTGGGCCCACTCGTAGCGGAAGTGACAGGGCAAGGCGTCGCCGGCGTGCTTGGCCACCTTCGCCGCCGACCCGCCGCGCAGCCGCGCCTTCGCGGCCTCGGCCGCGGCGCCCCCCGTCGCCGTGAGCGCTCCGGCCTCGTTCGCCTTGATCACGAGGCGGACGACCGGACCCTCGCCGGGCGGCAGCAGGGTCCTTACGTAGCTCTTGACCCCCGAGCTGCAGTCTACGCTCGCCTTGGGCGACGTCGTCGCGGCCTTCTTCTTCTTCGTCTGCGCCGACGTCTTCGCGATCGTCGGGCTCGGCGTCGCCTCGACGGCGTCCTCATCATCGGCGGTCGTCGTCTCGGCGTCGCTCTCCGCCGACTCAGCCTCCCCCGCGACCGCCTCTGCGGGTTCTCCTGCGCTGGTCGCCGCCTCCACGGCGCCGGTCGACGCGACCGTCGGCGGCTCCGTACCGGCCGGGCTCGCGGGCGCCGATGCCTGCGCCGTCGGAGCCTCGCCCTCGCCCTCCCCCTCGCCGAGGAGCGCGCCCGCGACGGCGGCGAGGACCGCTCCGCCGCCGATGAGGGCCGCGATCGCCGGGAGCCGGCGGCGAGTCCTCGCGTGCGCGGCGTGAGGCGCCCCCCCTGGCTCGCTCACCGTCGGCTCGCGCGACCCGGCGCTCGCCTGCGGCGAGTCGAAGAGCTGGCTGTGGGTCCCGTCCGCGGCCCGCGAGTAGAGCTGGACGCTCGCCCAGTCGAGGCTCTGCGTGTGGCTCGTGAGGGCCGTGCGCGCGGCGACGAAGGCGACCTCCACCGGGCGGCGGTCGGCCACGAGCTGGCGGTAGAAGGTCGTGAAGAGCCGCGTCGAGCCGGCGACCGACAGCGGGTAGCGCGACGCGACGACCGCGGCGAAGCCCGCCCGATGCAGCCGCTGCGCGGCGCTCCCCAGGCGCCCGCCCGGGTCGCCCTGGTTGCCGCTGTCGCACGCCGCGAGGACGACGAGGCGGAGGGTCCCCGCGTGCGGCGCGAGCAGCTGCTGGAGGCGCGCCGGATCGAGGAGCGCGGGCGGGTCGTCCGCGGCGTCGCCGTCGAGAACGAGGCCGAAGCTGCCGCCGCGTCGACCTCCGTGGCACAGGAGATGGAGCGCCGTGATCGGCCGCGACCCGCCCTCCCCCTCGCTGAGGGCGGCGGCGAGGCGCTCCGGCGACGCGTGGGCGATCACGTCCGCGTCGGGATCAAAGACAAGGGCGCCGGCCAACGCCGACGCCTGAATCGCGCCGATGTGCTCGGCGGCCGGGACCTCGCCCCCCGCCGCCGACCAGGCGACGACGAGGCGCCCGCTCCCCTCGTCGGCGAGCGCCGGGATCGTCGCGGTCCCCGGCCACTCGTAGCGGACCAGGACGCCTGGGAGCCCGCCGAGGCTCTGGCCGGTGGCGTGCAGCGAGAGGAGCTCCCACGGCAGCGCGAAGAGCTCCGCCGCCGCCGATCGGATGGTGAGCTGGACCGGCTGACGCTGGCGGACAGCGGCCGTGAGGCGCTGCTCGAGCGCCTCCCACCCCGCCGGCGCGAGGAACCGACGCAGGGTCTCGCCGACCTCCGCGAGGACCGACGGATCCTGACCTGGCCGGCGGATCCGATCGAGGCGCTCGAGGAACTCGTGATCCCAGCGAAACTCCGACGAGCCGAAGGCCCCTCGCGGCGTCCGGACGATGTATGACTGCGGGGCGAAGCGGAACGCGTGGGGATCGCCGGTCGCCTCAGCGCGGGCGAATTCCAGGGCGATCTCCAGCGTCTCCACCAACCTTCCCACGATATCACCGGCGAGCGACGCGATCGATCTCCCGAGCGACGCGACGCGACGCGCGAGCGCGGCGGCGTTCGCTAGCGAACCGGAGCCCAGCGATTGCCCACACTCCGCGGTCGACCCACCCGGGCGACAAGCACGCACACTCGAAACGTCACGCGAAGTATCGCGATATCGCTATGAACGGCCCGCGCGAGCCGGCCCGCCGCCTTCTGACGCGAGGAGGCGCTGCGCCGTACGGCCGGCCGAACATGTACACTTAACGGCATTCGGACGCCTTCGGTCTCCGCGGCCGCGCGGCCTCGAAGCCGCCGGCCCGACGACTGCTGCGCCCCCTCGGCGGGCGCAGCGTCGACGCAGACTCGCCTGCCCCACGCGCTGCGCCATACGCATAGTTGTATGTCTCGCGCGTCGCCCCGCGCCACGAGCGATGCGGGCCTCTGCGGAGCGGGCGGACCCCGTCTCCTGTATGAACCTATCCCTTTGGACATTCGATGTGATAGCCTCTGCGTCGGTCTAGATGGGTGACTCGCCAGCGTCCGCGCGCGGGCACCTCGTGATCTCAATGCAGGCGGTGACATGCAGCGGGTGAAGAGACCGCTCGCACTACAGATCGCGCGCGCGCTGACGTGTGGGCTGGCGCTCGCGCTCTGCACCCTCAGCGCCGCGCCAGCCGCGGCCGGCGAGCCCCCTCCCTGCGCGCTCGCCTCGGTGATCGGCGAGCTCACGCCGAGCGAAGAGCGGGCGCTGACGCAGGCCTGCGAGGGCGCAGAGGTCGCGGAGGCCGACCTCCACGCGGCCGTCTTCCACATGGTCTCGCTCTCGGGCTGGCGGAGCGCGGCGCTCGCTCGCCTCCTCGCGCCGCTGCGCGGCCAGGGATCACGCATGTTCCGGCGCGCAGGCGTCGACACGCCGGATCTCCCGAAGATCCAGTCGACCCTCACGGTCCGCCCCGAGGCTCTCGCGGGGCCCGACTGCGCCGCCCTCCGCGGCTCGGTCGACGCGTTCGTCGCCGACACGCAGACCGGCGAGGCCGCGGTGTCCCCGTTCCTCCACGACGATCCGGCGCTGCTCCGCTGCCTCGGAGCCCCAGCGGCCGCGCTCGACGGGGTCCGCCTCGTCGCTCTGCGGGCGGACAACGTCGACGAGCTCTTCGTCGCCGCGGCGGCCCCCGACTTCGCCTACGTCGCCTGGCTGCACCCGCGCGACGCCGTCGACTTCGGGCGCCAGCGCTTCTTCGTCGTCGCGGCGCCCCCCGACGCGCCGATGACCGCCGTCGCCCGCGTGCGCAACGTCGAGGTCCCGGCGATCTGGCGCGAGATCGTCAGCTACGACGCCGTCGCCTGGGCCGAGTCGCCGCCGCTCACCTGCGTCAACCTCGACGTCCGCCTCGGCCCGAGCGCGACGGTCTACGTCGACGGCGCGCCGATCCCCCGCGACGAGAGCGGGGTCTCGCGCGTCCTCGCGGTCACCCGCGACGAGCACGAGATCGTCGCCGTCGAGTGCCCCGAGGGGGCGGCGAGCTGCCACGTCCGCTACCGCGAGGGGCTCCCGGCCGCGGCGCTGCAGCGCCGGACGAACCAGTGCCTCGGCGTCCGCCTCGACATCGCGGCGCGGACGCGGCCGACGGTCGCGGTGCTCGACGCGACGCAGGGGGCGACCTGCAGCGAGGCGCCGCTCCGCTCCGACGGCCTCCGTCAGGGCGCCGCCGACCACCTGACCCATGGGCCATCCAAGAAGACGCACGAGTTCCGCGACCTCGCGGCCTTCGCCGCCGCGACAGACGCGCTATCGGCCCTGCGCACCCGCCTCCAGCGCAGCGGCGAGGTCGCGGTCGCGGCGGGCGGCGGCGCCGACGGGGTCGACCTCCTCGGCAGCGCGGCGAAGGAGGCGTGGCGCCAGGGCATCGACATCCTCCTCTCCTTCGACCTCCAGTGCGTCCGTCGCGGCGAGGGCTGGGCCTACCAGCTGATGGCGACCCGCGTCGCCCTGAGCTCGATGTTCAGCCGCGGGCGCTACAGCGGCCGCGCCCTCGACCTCAGCTCCTTCATCGAGACGGTGACCGAGGAGTTCTACGCCGTCGATCACCTGCCCCTCGCCCTCGCCAGCGTCCTCGACCGCAGCCTCTCGACCCCCTACCTCCGCCTCCTCATCGCCGACGTCGCCCACCCCTCGCGGACAGGCGCCGACCTGACCGTCCAGCACTACCGCGGCGGGGTCTGCGAGGCCTGCAAAGAGGGCGACGACCGCGGGTGTCGTGAGCGCTGCGCCGCCCCGGTCGTGGTGGCGGCGCGGCGCCTGACGATCGGCGGCACGCAGCCCGCGGTCTGCCGCTCGCTCGCGGAGCGCCGACCCTCGCCGGAGCTCCTCAGGGCGGCTCAGCAGGCCTTTGACGGCGGCTCGGGCCGGCCGCTCACGCTGCCGATCCGGCGCGGCGCGGGCGGGGTCGACGGCGACCTCGTCGGCCGCCGCGACGTCGCGCATCTCCGCGGCGGCGTCCCTGGCTGGTACGTCGTGGTCGCCCGCTGGGCCGACGACGGCGCCCCGCGTGACGCCGCGTGCCTCGAGCTGACCGCGCCGCAGCGCGAGGTCTGGGGAGACGTGACGCTGGCGATCGGCGACCTGCACATCGCCCCGGACGCAGCACCGGACGAGCTCTACATGCGCGCGCGCGCCGGCTACCTCTACTATCTGAAGCCGTACCTCGGCGTCGGCGCGGTCTTCGGCTACGCCTATACGGCCTATTCATGGGACAGTCGCCCGGCGTGGCAGGACTTCGACGAGGTCTACGACGATCGCCTCGAGTGGTCGCGCCACGCCCTCCTCGTCGGCGGCCCCGTCGAGCTCCGCACGCGCTTCGCCAGCTTCCCCTTCGATCTGCGCCTGCGGGCCGTACCGACGCTGAGCCTGGGCTTCCTCGACCTCGGCAAGATCCCGCGCTCGCTGCACTCGTTTCGCGGCGAGAACGCCAACGCCCGGAACATCGACCCCGACCTCGACGTCCACTTCGACGCGGTTCTCGGCTACGTCGTCCGCAAGGTCTCCGTCCAGCACATCCTGATGCTCGGGCTCCACGCGATCAACGACGGCCTCCTCAGGACCTCCGACAACGTCCACGACAACGGCGGCTTCTTCATCGGCTTCGGCCTCGGCATCGGCGGTGCGCGGTGAGACGATCCCTGCCCTTGACCTTCGTCGCGTCGGCGCTCGTCGCCGCCTCGTGCCCGGGCGAGACCTCCAAGAAGGACTGCGCGCGGGCCTGCGAGGTCGCGAGCCAATGCGGCGTCCTCCCGTCGATCCTCGGCGGCAGCGCGGGCGACGACCTCCGAGACATCCTCAACGACTGCGAGTTTCGCTGCGAGAACAGCGACGAGGACTCGGATGACGACGGCAAGCTGGTCAGCAGGACGCTCGGCTGTCTAGAGAGCCATAAAGGCGACAACATCTGCCAGGTCGACGCGTGCGTCGACACGGTCGGCTGCCTCACCCAATTGCTGCCAGAGAACGCGCTCGGAGCCCCCGAGGTGACCTTTCAGCTCATCGACGGCGAGCGCTGGACCCTCCTCTTCCAGCCCGAGCTCTGCGCCAAGCTCCCGGCGGACGTCTGGTTGGTCGAGGATGAGGCCGCGTCGCTGTGCCGCGGCGACGGGGATCCGTGCACGCCGAGCGCCGACGTCCAGCTCCGCCCGCCCCTGTGCGTCGACGAGGCCTGCCTCCACAACCTGGACAACCCCGACGAATCGATCTGCGACGGGCGGATGTGCGACTTCACCCCCTCCGCGGCGCTCGACTGCGCCTATATGGGGATCGAGACCGTGCAGTTCGGTTGGTATGACGACCGCGGCGCCTTCCACCTCGACCCGAACACCTACACCTGCGATGAGGCGAGCGCCGGGCAGGTCGTCGAAGACATCGGCCACGAGGTGATCCACCCGGCCGCCCTCTTCAACGGCAAGTTGACGCCCTCCGTTCTCAACCTCCTCGGCGCGCCGCAGACCGCCGACGGGCGCCCCTTCTGCTGGGTCTCGCACCCGGGCTATCCCGGCGTCGGCTGGCTCGCGCACGCGGGCCCGAACCTGATCCCCGTCGCCTCGCCCCTGTCGGCCCTCCTCGCGCGCATCGACAGCACCGACCCGAACATCTTCCCGCGCGGCTGCAGCTGCCTCGTCGGCGACATCGGCTGCGAGGACGTGGGCAACAAGAACTGCGAGAACGGGGCCGACGACGATCGCGACGGCCTCGTCGACGCTGAGGATCCGGGCTGCGCGCCCTGAGCCGCGCTGGCCCTCCCAAGGGCGGAGAGGACGGGCCCGCCCGCGTCGAGCCTCACGGCGGCGCGGATTGGCGCGGCTCACCCCGCCATCGGTCAATCACACAGATGTCCGATTGAACATCAACGCAGTTTGAGCCTCGACGAATCCTGTTCCAGCGGCGCCGATGGTCATTGCCGAGGCGACCGGCCAGCAGGTCGACCCGCTAACGCCGCGGCGCGAGGAGCACTAACATACCTTGCAGTTCCTCGAAATTCGGCCGACCATAGGCGCGTGGGATCGATCGGGACAGAGCTTAGCAATGTCCATCTCGAGGAGATGATCGGCTCGTTCGGCCGCGGCGTCGCCAAGGCGCAGTACGACCTCGACCTCACAAGTATACGCATAGCGACGGCGATGTCCGGGGTCCACGAGGGCGACCGCGTCGCCCTCGGCTCGAAGACCTACTCGCTATTGGAGCTCGGCCTCACGCCGACGTTCTATCAATTCGTCGACTCCGTGATCGAGGCGAAGGTCTCCATCACGATGCGCAGCACCGAGACGACGCGGCAGAGCGAGACGAAGCTCTCCGCCGGCCTCGACTGGGATGGCGCCATGGGTGCGCGCGCGACCGCGACCGCGGTCAACGCGAGCTACGCGAGGAAGTACGACTACTCCGCCGAGGGCTCGAGCGTCGTCCGCACCAAGCTCGTCCCGGTACCGCCGCCGACGCTCTTCTCACGGCGGATCCGCGCCCTCATCGACGAGAAGGAGGCGGCCCCGTGAGCGCGCCGCCGACGAGCCCCGCGGACATCACGCCGCTCGGGGAGGTGCTCGGCAGCTTCGCCGCCGGGATGCAGGAGGCCCAGCGCGCGATCGATCTCTTCTCGCTGCGGGCGGCGGCGTTGATGCGCGGCGACGAGGCGGACGCGGAGGGGGCCGTCGGCGTCGACTTCGACGGCGAGCGGGTCAGCGTGCTCGCGCTCGGCCTCTCGCCGACCTTCCTTCAGATCGCCGAGGCCACCCTCGAGCTCAAGCTCTCCGTCCAATTCCAGCGCGTCGACAGCGAGGCCGCGAGCCGCGGAGAGCTCGGCGCGCGCGCTCATTCGCGGCGAGACGCGGAGCTCTGGGTATGCGCCGTCGACGGTCGGCACGCGGGCGTATATCAATACTCGGCGGAGGGAGCGAGCTGGACGCGGACACGTCTCGCGCCCGCCCCCGCCCCTGCGCCGCTGCTGGCCCTGATCGAGCGCCTCGCGGCCGCCGAGGAGGACGCCGCGTGACCGCGCAGCCCGAGGCGCACGAGCCGGTGTCCGCCGCAGTTGAGGGGCGCTACGGCGTGATCGTCCGGTCCATCGGAGACGCGGGCGCCGGCGTCGTCGCGGCCCTCCGCCAGATCTCGCCGCTGCCCGAGAGCGTCCTCGCGGCGCGCCTCTTCCAGGCCCCCTCGCTCCTCTTCCAGAGGCTCTCGCGCGAGATCGCCACCGCGGCCATCGACGCGCTCGAGGGCGCCGGCCTCGAGTGCGCGCTCTACGAGAAGGGCGAGTCGTTCACGCCGGGTCGCGGCGACCATGAGGTGGCGCTCGTCGTCCGTGACGTCAGCCGGACGGGCGCCGTGCTCGGCGCGATGATGGAGCTGCTCGGGGTCGACGCGAACGAGGCCCGACGGATCCTCGGCACGACGCCGACGGTGCTCCTCGGTCAGATCTCGAGCGCCACCGTCGAGGCGCTGCGTCGGCGCTTCGAGCCCCTCGGGGTCGCTCTCGACGTCTCACGCCCGAGCGCGGCGCGCTACGACGTCTTCGTCGGGGAGCGCTCCGCGGCCGAGCGCGCCGCCCTCCGCGACATCCTCGCGCGCCTCGGGATCCCCGAGCTGCGCGGCGACGATGGGGGCCCACAGCCGATGCTCGCCGTCGACCTCAGCTTCGACGACGCCGAGCGCCTGTGGGAGGCCGTCCGCCGCGGCCAGCAGACCGCGACGATCCTCAACCGCGACTTCCTCCGCTTCGACCTCCGCCTCGACGCCGCGGTCCCGAGCCCGGAGCTGACCGAGTTCCTCGTCGACACCGCCGGGATGCCGGCGCAGATCGTCCCGAAGCTGCTCAAGCGGCTGCCGATGGTGACGCACCCGTGCGTGCGCTGGGACGATCTGTGCGCCTACATCGGGCGGATCGCCGAGCTCGGCGGCGAGGCCAGCGGGCACCTCCTCGCGTTCCAGGCCTTCAGCCTCAAGCTCCGCGAGGTCGGCGACCGAGCGGCGACGCTCCGCCTCCTCCGCGCGCTCGCTGGCCTCTCGGCGGAGAGCGCCGAGGCGTCGCTCGCCGCTGGGGTGGTCGACGCCCCGCTCTCCGGCGTGATCGCCCGCTGGCTCGCGCACGAGCTCAAGAAGGTCGGGACCACGGCAGGGCTGGTGCTTCGATGACCGCACAAGGATCCAGGAGCGCAGGGCCGGGGCAAGCGTCGACGACCCCCGAGGGCGTGAAGCTCCACGTCGGCATCGCCGAGCAGGGCAAGCTCTACGCCCTCCAGGGGGACCACGCCCGCGCCCTCCACTACTACCGCGTGGCCATGCGCCTGACCGTCGAGGCCGGCGACCCTGAGATCTTCTTTCGCCACTACCTCGACTGCGTGATGGAGTCGCTCGAGCACATGGGCGCCTACGCGGAGGTGCTCGCCTATTGTGATAAGGCGATCGCCCTCTACGACGAGCGCCCGCCGCCGAACGAGATGGCTGTCCTCGACCTCGCGACGATCCACCTGCGCCGCGGGGTCGTGCTCCTGAAGTCCGGTGATAAGGACGAGGCGCGCGCGGCCTGTGAGCGCGCGGTCGCGGTGTGCCGCCGCGCCCGGCTGACGATGCCGCTCGCCCAGACGCTCCTGCGCTGGCTGCGGGCGAGCTTCCACATCGACGTCGCGCGCGTCATCAGCGAGCAGCGACGGGCGCGCTACTTCACTGTCCGCCCCGATACGGTCGACCCGAGCCGGGCGATCGTCCTCGAGGACGCGGAGCGGATGTTCCCAGGCGGGCGCTAGACGAGGACGAGGACGAGGAGGAGCGGGATGGGACTTACAGACTTCGGAAACATGGAGAACACGACGAAGGGCATCGAGAGCACGACCAAAGCGGTCGGCGCGGCGATGCGCCAGCTCTCCGTCGCCGAGATGATCAGCTCGATCGCCACCGGCATCGCCAAGGCGCAGTCGCAGCTCGACGCCAACGGGATCGCGCAATTCAAGGCGATGGCCGACCCCGCGAACAGCATCGAGGTCGCGGGGCAGAAGTACAACCTGATCCAGCTCGGCTTCGCGCCGCACTTCTACCACTTCCAGAAGATCACGATCGAGGTGAGCTTCGACCTCAAGTTCCACTTCGACGAGACCCAGAGCGTCAGCCTCGGGGCGAAGCTCGACCTCGGCGCGAGCATCGGCGCCTCGCGGACCTCGGAGCCGGCGAAGGACGACACGAAGACCGCCGAGCAGGCGCTCAGCGAGCTCAACGCGGCCAAGGTGAAGACCGCGGAGGCCAAGGAGAAGCTCGACGCGGCGCTCGGCGGGAAGACCCTCGAGGAGCTCAAGACCGCCTCGGAGGCGCAAGGAGCCACCGCCGAGACGAAGACGAAGTACACCGACGCGAAGGCCGCGTTTGACGCGTGGGAGGCCGCGCGGCTCCAGCAGGCCGCGGCGCAGAAGGAATACGACGCGCTCAAACCGGCCCCGTAGGGCCCCCACACAGAGACTTCCAAACGACGAGGGTGTGACGATGCCGACGACCCAGAACCAAACGCAGAACCAGCCGCAGAACCAGCCGCAGAGCCAGACGCAGAACCAGCCGCAGAACCAGCCGCAGAGCCAGCCGCAGAACCAGACGCAGAACCAGGCACCGGCGCCACAGCAGGCCAGCACGACGCCGTCTCCCCAGGCGATCACGAACGTCCTTCAGGGCAACGCCAACATCGCCGTCGGCCTCACGCTCGAGGCCTCGGACACGCGCAAGTTCTCGATCGACGTCAGCGCCCTGACCAAGGTCACCTGCGAGATGGTCTCCGTGCCGCCGCCGCGGCAGCTTATGGCCTTGGCCGACAAGTGGGCGGGGATCGAAGCGAAGAAGTGATCGCGGCGGTCGCTGAAAGAGGGCGATGATCAACCCGGACAAGATCGTCGAGCAGGCGCCGCTCCCGAAGCTCATCCTCGGGCTCTCGGAGGCGCTCGCCGACGCTCAGAACGCGCTGACGATGAAGGGGCTCGAGACCTTCATCGCCATGACCGACCCGGAGAACGGCGTGATGCTCCCGGGCGACAGCCGCAAGCGCTCGCTGACCGAGCTCGGCCTCGCGCCGACCTTCCTCCACATCACCGAGGCGACGATCAGCGCGCGCGTGGCGTTCACGATGGCCGAGTCGCATGAGATCAAGGCCGGCGTCTCGGGAGGCGGTCAGATCAAGGTCTTCACGGCGAGCCTCAACGCCGGCTACGCCGGCAAATTCTCGTTCGAGACGGAATTCACCAGCGAGGTCAAGGCGCGGATCGTCTCCGTGCCGCCGCCCTCGCAGCTCGCCGAGCGCCTCCGCGTACAGGCGGCGAAGAAGTCCCCGTAATTCAGGAATAGAGACACCATGGCAATCAACAACATCAACGTCGGCCAGGAGCTCCTCAACGTCCCGATGGGCGAGATGATCCGCTCGATGGCGATGGCCATCGCCGACGCTCAGTGGGCGCTCGACAAGTCGAGCATGACGGTCGCCGAGCTGATGAGCGGCCAGCGGATGGTCCGCGACCTCGAGACCGGCGAGCTGTCGACCGACGCCGACGGCAACCCGCGGGTCGTCGACTCCCGCGTCCACTTCGGCTACACGTACAACCTCGAGGACGGCAAGGTAAAGCGCGAGGCGAACAAGGTCAGCATGATGGAGCTGGGCTTCACGCCTAATTTCTATCAGTTCGTCGACACGATCATCGAGGTCCGGATCGCGATCTCGATGAAGGGCGAGACCCAGCAGATCAGCTCGTCGCAGACGAAGAGCGACGCGCGCGACGAGAGCGCGAGCGCGAGCCAGAGCGCCTACGGGACCGGGAATTGGTGGTGGTGGGGGCACAGCAGCGGCTCCGACCGGCGCTCGCGGACGACCGCGTCGACGTCGCAGGTGAACGCGAGCTACGCCAACAAGTATAGCTATAGCGTCGAGGGGTCGAGCCTCCTGCGGACGAAGCTCGTGCCGATCCCGCCGCCGGCGATCCTCGAGGAGCGGATCAGCGAGCTGATGACGCTCGAGCGCGCGTACATCGACTATCTCAAGGCGACGGCGCTCCTCGAGTCGCGCAAGGCGCAGATGACCCCGGAGGAGTTCGCCGAGTCGAAGGCGCTCATCGACGAGCGCTTCGCCTACGGGACGCGGCCGCCCCGGGGCGAGGGCTGAGGCGGTAGAGGGGGCGCGGTATGGCCGACACAAACACGAACTCGCAATTCGGCAAGTCGCTCACCGATGTGAACATCGGTCAGATGGTCGCGAGCATCGGCGTGGCGATCGCCGAGGCCCAGCAGGCGATCGACATGAGCAGCCTGCGGATCGCCGAGATGTTCACCGGCGAGTACGTCGACGACGAGGGCAAGAGACGATCGAGCTTGATCAGCTTCGACGGCGAGAAGCTCTCGCTCCTCGAGCTCGGCTTCACGCCGACCTTCTACCAGTTCGTCGACACGCTCATCGAGGTCAAGATCGCCATCCGCATCTCGCGCGAGAACGAGTCGACCAAGAAGGTCGGCACCAAGACCACCGAGAGCACCTGGCGCTCGCGCAGCAAGACCCGCAGCAGCAGCTTCGGCGTCGTCGTCTCGACGACCACCGTCGACGCCTCGTACTCGTCGAAGTACAGCTACAGCGCCGAGGG
>JAGQIT010001420.1 GCA_020431135.1 Myxococcales bacterium
GCCGACGACTACCTGGTCAAGCCCTTCGCGGTCGCCGAGCTGCGGGCGCGGGTGCGGGCCCTCGGGCGCCGCCGGGAGCAGGCGATCGTCACCCGCGTCGAGCGCGGCGAGCTCGAGCTCGATCTCGGGAGGCGACGGGCGTGGCGGCGCGGGCTCGAGGTCGCCTTGACGGCGAAGGAGTGGGCCATCGTCGAGGCCCTCGCGCGGGCGGAGGGGCGGGTCGTCACCCGCGAGGCGCTCCTCGTCGAGGTGTGGGGCGAGGCGAGCGAGGCCGCGGCGGCGTCGCTCGGGGTGCTCCTGACCAGGATCCGCCGCAAGCTCGGGCGGCAGGCGATCCGCACGATCCGCGGGGAGGGGCATGCCCTCGGCTGAGGCCCGCGGTCACGGCCGGCGCACCCTCGCCCGGCGGCTGGCGTGGATCCTCGCGTTGACGGCGACGGCCGCGGCCGCGGTGGCGCTGGGCACCGCGATGCTCCTCGCCGACGCGCTGGTGTTCGAGCAGGTCGAGCGCTCGGCCCGGGACGCGGCGGCGGTGCTCGCCGCGGAGCTCGACGAGAACCCCACGTTGATCGGCGAGATCGAGCCGGAGGCGCGCGAGCTCGGGATCGACATGCGCGTCGCCGTGACCCGGGGCGGTCGGGTGATCGCCGGCGACGCGACCGTCGCGGTGGCGGGAGACCGACCCTGCGCGCTCGATGAGGCGACGGGGGAGCTCGTGTGTCGGCGAGCCACGGCCGACGATCCGGCGGTCGTGGTCTACGCCGCCGCGCCGGCGGAGCGGGTCTACGGCCACCGCGGCCCCTTCGCCCTCGCGGCGGCGGTCGTGCTGGTCGTCGTCCTGCTCGGGGCGAGCCTCCTCGGGGTGCTCCTCGCGCGGCGGATCCTCGCCCCCGTCGAGCGCCTGCGGCAGACGGTCATCGACGTCAACGCCTCGGCCCCGGCGGCCGTGCGCCTGCCGCCGCCGTCGGACCTCGAGGAGCTCGACGCCCTGCGCTCGGCCCTCGGCAACCTCCTAGGGCGCCTCGACGCGGAGCTCGCGCGCACCCGCAACTTCGCGGCCAACGCGGCCCACGAGCTGCGCACGCCGCTGACGAAGATCCTCGCGGAGCTCGAGCTCGCGGCCGAGAGCGAGGCGCCGGACGTGGCGGCGACGCTCGATCGACTGCGGGCGACGAGCGCCCGGCTGGCGGCGCTGATCGAGCGGCTGCTCCTCCTCGCGACCCCGCACGAGGCGCTCCAGGCGACCTCGCAGGCCGCGTCGATGAGCGCGCTGGCGGAGGCGCTGGCGGAGCGCCGCGATCCGCAGGAGTCCGCGCGCCTGCGGATCGACGCGCCTGACGCGGACGGCCTCGTGCGCGGCGACCCGGTCCTGCTCGCCGCGGCGCTCGACAACGCCGTCGACAACGCCCTGAAGTTCTCCGCGGGGCCGGTGACGGTGACGGTCCGCGAGGACGGGGCGGCGCAGCGCGTGTGGGTCGACGTCGACGACGAGGGGCCCGGCGTCCCCGAGGCCCAGGCCGCCGCGCTCTTCGAGCCCTTCACCCGCGCTCCTGCCATGTCTCAACGGCCAGGTCACGGCCTGGGGCTGGCGCTGTGCAGCCACATCGCGCGGGCCTACGGCGGCTCTGTGCGCTTCGTGCCCGGTCGCGCGGTGGGGGCGAGGCTCCGCCTCGAGCTGCCGCTCGCGCCGGAGCGCCCGAGCGCTCGGGCATGAGCTGGCGCGGGGGTGCGACGATTCACGCGCCCCTGTATGTCGAATCACCGCGTCGTCGAGATCCGCGGAGCGGGCCGCGTGAGACCGTCGTCCGTCTCTTGTGAGGATATCTACATCCCCCGGGGAGGCGCCGCAGGCGGCCCCCGAGGGCGTTTCACGGCGCTCCGCGGCGCTTTGTGAGCGTTGTCCGCGCGCGCCCGCATCGGTACGATCGCGGCCGTGGCCACGAGCGATCAGGAGCTCCTCCAGGCCTGGCGAGACGGCGACCGCCAGGCGGGCAGCGAGCTGATAACACGCTACTTTCGCCCGCTCTACCGCTTCTTCGCCAGCAAGGTCGCGGCGCCGAGCGAGGTCGAGGACCTCGTCCAGCGGACCTTCGCCGGCGCGGTCGAGGGCCTCGACCGCTTCCGCGGGCAGGCGAGCGCGCGGACGTGGCTCTTCGCGATCGCCCGCAACATCCTCAAGCAGTGGTACGAGCGGCGGGCGCGGGCGCGGACCCGCGAGGGGTCGACGCCCGAGCGCTCGATCGCCGATCTCGGCGCCGGGCCGAACACGATCCTCGAGCTTCGCCACGAGCAGCGGCTCCTCGTCGCCGCCCTCCAGCGCCTCCCCCTCGACGCCCAGGTGCTCCTCGAGCTGACGTATTGGGAGCGCCTCAAGGCCCGCGAGCTCGCCGAGGTCTTCGGCGTCCCGGAGGGGACGATCCGGACGCGGCTGCGCAAGGCCAAGCTCGACCTCCGCGGCACCCTCGACGAGCTCGCGCGGACGGCCGAGGAGCTCGAGGCGACCATGAAGGGGCTCGAGACCTGGGCCGGCGAGCTGCGCAACGCGTGGCAGCGCTGAGGCGCCGACGATGTCGCCATGGGAGAGCACGCGGCCGACGGTGATAGCGATGACCCCGTCGGCGCGGAGGTCGAGGCTGAGGTCGAGGACTCGCTCTTCCCGGACTTCGACGGCGTGCCCTCGCTCGGGCCGCCGCCGACCGCCGGCGGCTACGCGATGCAGCTCGCCGAGCTGCGCATCCGCCACAGCCTCCTCGGCGAGCGCGCGGAGCCCCTCCGCGTCGATCGCTTCGCCCTCGAGCGCGAGCTCGGCTCCGGCGGCATGGGGTCGGTGTGGCTCGCCCACGACGCGCAGCTCGCCCGCCCGGTCGCCCTCAAGTTCGTCGTCCGCGACGCCGGCACCGACGACCGCTGGATGTTCCGCGAGGCCCAGGGCCTCGCCCGCCTCGCCCACCCGAACGTCGTGCCGATCTACGACATCGGCGCCCACGAGGGGCGGGTCTGGCTGGCGATGGAGTACGTCCCGGGGCGGACGCTGCGGGCCTGGCGACGCGCCGAGGCGCCGGGGCGCGCGGCGATCCTCGAGGCGTGGATCGCCGCCGGGCGCGGGCTCGCGGCGGTCCACCGCGCCGGGCTGATCCACCGCGACGTCAAGCCCGACAACGTTCTCATCGGCGACGACGGCCGCGTCCGCCTCGTCGACTTCGGCCTCGTCCGGGCGATCGAGCGCGCGCCTCCGGCCGAGGACGCGACGAGCGGCCCCGAGTCGGCGTCGGAGCGACCGTCCGATCTGCTGTCGGCCGAGCTGTCGCGGTTGATGCCGATCGCCCGCGACGAGGTCACCGAGGAGACCCTCGCAAACCACGGGGCGCTCCTCGGGACGCCGGCCTACATGGCGCCGGAGCAGCTGCGCTGCGAGCCCCTCGACGCCCGCGCCGATCAGTACAGCTTCTGCGTGTCGCTCTACGAGGAGCTCAGCGGCGAGCGCCCCTACGCCGGCGACTCCTTCGCCGAGCTCCGCGACGCGATCCTCCGCGGCTCGCTGTGCCCGCCCCCCGCCGAGGCCGGGATCCCGCGCTGGCTGACGGCGGTGCTGACGCGCGGCCTGGCCCGCGATCCGGCGGATCGCTTCCCGGACATGGACGCGCTCCTCGAGGCCCTCGAGAGCGACCCGGACGCGCGTCGCCGCCGACGCCACCGCCAGCTCGGCGTCGTCCTGGTGATCGCCGCGGCGTGCACGGCCCTCGCCCTCGCGGGCCGCGTCCTCTGGGAGCGCTGGCGCGAGGCCGAGCGCCAGGCGGCGGCCCGCGAGCGCCTCGCCGTTCTCGACGCCCGCCTCGACGACCTCGCGCAGGCCGGCGATCTCGAGACTGCGCGGCGCGCCGTCGCGGCCTTCGTCAGCGAGCCCGAGCAGCGCGACACGGAGGCGCTCGCCCTCGCGTGGCTCCACCACGCGGCGCGCGAGCAGGCCGCCGGCGCCGACGAGCCCAGCGTCGACGCCCTCGCGGCGGCCTACAGCGTCGCCCAGATCGATGCGCACGGCGACGCGGCGCTCCGCGAGCTCGCGCTCGTCTTCGATCGGCAGCGGCAGTGGGAGGGGCTCGCGCAGGTGCTCGCGCTCTACGACGAGCGCGGCGCGGAGGCGGGGGAGGGGAGAGGGGTGGGGGAGCGCAGAGGGCCGGCGGTCGACGACGACGGGCCCCTCGCCCTCGCGCGCTTCGACGCGCTCGTCGCTCGCCGCGACTTCGCCGGCGCGCAGGCCCTCGGCGACGCGCCGCTGCGCCGCGGCGGTCGCCTCACCCTCGCGCCGCTCCTCCCGGAGCTCGCCCAGGCGACCGCCACTGTGTGGCCTGCGGATCCCGGGATCCTCGTCGGCGGTGACGACGACGTCGTCTACTTCGTCCAGCGCAAGGACGTCCACGTCGCGCGCCGGACCCCGGCGCTGACGCGCGTCGCGACCCACGGCGACCGCGGCGTCGTGAAGGCGCTCGCGGGCGGCTACCTCGTCAGCGAGCGCCGGCAAAAAGAGGGCGCGGTGACGCTGCTCCGGCGCGCAGGCGAGGAGCTGGAGGAGGTCTTTCGTTGGCCTGAGACCGCGCTCCGTGCGGTGACCGCCGGCGATCTCGACGGCGACGGGGAGGACGAGCTCTACGTCGGCACCGGCCCCTACACCCGCCATCTCGTCGAGCTCAGGCGCGATGACGAGGGCGCCTGGGCGAC
>JAGQIT010001421.1 GCA_020431135.1 Myxococcales bacterium
CACGGCCTCGGCGATCGCCCGGAGAACTTCGCCCAGCTCTTCCGCGGCCTCCAGCGGCCGACGCGGGTGATCCTCCCGGCCGGGCTCCTGCCGCGCGACGACGGCTTCTCGTGGTTCAAGATCCGCGCGCGCACCCGCGACGTCGACGGCCTCGCCAAGGGGATCGCCGAGGCGGCCGATCGCATGGCGGAGTTCATCGACGTCGTCACCGTCGATCGCCCTACCGTCGGCAAGCCGGTGATCACGGGCTTTAGCCAGGGCGGGATGCTGTCGTTCGCGGTGGCGATGCGCCACCCGGACAAGATCGCCGCCGCCTTCCCGATCAGCGGGTGGTTGCCGCCGCCGCTGTGGCCCGAGGCCGGCCCCCCGGACGTCGCCGCGCCGCCGATCCTCGCCCTCCACGGCGACGCCGACACGGTCGTCCCGCTGCCGCCGACGCGCAAGGCGGTCGCCAAGCTGCGCGAGCTCGGCTTCCCGGTGGTGCTCCAGGAGTACGCCGACGTCCGCCACCAGATCACGATGGAGATGCGCCGCCTGCTGTGGAAGCAGCTCGGCGCCGCGACCCTGGCCCTGCGGGCGGGCAACCCGATCCACCTGCCGCCGCAGCAGAAGCGCAAGAAGCGGCCCGCGGCGGACCTCCCCGCGGGGGCCGGCGCCGCCGCGGCTCCCCCCTCCCCTGCTCCCGCCCCCTAGCCTCGAGAACAGCGACGATGAGCGACACCGAAGCCGACAGCGACAAGGCCCCCGAGCCCGACAAGGGCGCCGAGCCCGAGCCCGAGCGCAGCGGCGGCGCCCCGAAGCGCCGCAAGCTCAGGACGTACCCTGGCCTTAAGGCCAGCGCCTTCATGCACCCCTGGGACGTCAAGGCGACCGACAACCTCCGCCGCGTCCCCGGCTTCGATCGCCTGGTCTCGAAGGTGATGGAGTACTCGTTCGAGCGCGTCTTCTACCTGCAAAACGTCGCCGACAACGTCCGCGTCACCGCCAAGATGTTCCCGCGCCTGCACAAGTACCTGCGCTGGGCGTGCGCGATCCTCGGGGTCGACGAGCCCGAGCTCTACGTGAGCATGGACCCGCAGCCGAACGCCTTCACCTACGGCCACAAGAACCCGTTCATCGTCCTGACCTCGGGGCTCGTCGACATGCTCGACGAGGAGGAGCGCTTCTACGTGATCGGCCACGAGCTCGGGCACATCAAGTGCGACCACGTCCTCTACACGGTCGTCGCCCAGAACCTCGCGGCGATCCTCGACATCATCGGCCAGGCGACCCTGGGGATCGGCGCCCTCGTCGGCGGCGCCCTGGCGATCCCGCTCTACGACTGGTACCGCAAGGCCGAGCTGTCGGCCGACCGCGCGGCGCTCCTCTGCGTCCAGGACAAGGACGTCGCGATCCGCACCTTCATGAAGCTCGCCGGCGGCGCGGCCAAGCTCTACGAGGAGATGGACCAGGACGAGTTCATCCGCCAGATCCGCGCCTACGACGACGCCGACGGCTCGCAGCTCAACAAGGCCTACAAGGTGCTGATCACCGTCTTCCGCACCCACCCCTTCCCGATCATGCGGGCCAAGCACCTCGACGCGTGGATCCAGGAGGGCGGCTTCTCGTCGATCGCCGGCTTCGATCTCGAGGCCGAGTAGCGGGCCCGGGCGGTCGCGCCCGCCCGCCTCGCGCTCGCAGGGAGACCCGCCACAACCGGCGCCGCGTTGACGCGGCGCTGGCCGTCCCATATGCGCCGACGCGCGGGTACGCGAGGCACCCGAGCGCGGCGCGCAGGAGGCTCTACCAATCCCAGCCGCAGCAGCGCGGCGCGATCTTGATCAAGGCCTCGACGTCGTCTTCGTAGAGCTGGCAGATGTTCTCTTTGGTGCAGGCGCCCGTCTCGACGCCGTTCTCGAGGCACGTGCAGCTCCCTTGGTCCGTGCAGTTGAGCTCTTGCACGGCTCCCGGGCAGTCCAGGACCTCCCCGCACTCGCCCTCGCCCGCGTAGCCGTACTCGTCACAGACGGGGTTGAAGCACGCGTCTTCGACCCCCGCGTCGGTCCAGCACCCGTCGGGGTCGAGCTCGCCGCACGCCGACGCGGCGACGCATTGGTTGGCGTCGACCACCGCGGCGAGGCAGCCGCCCGGGAGCTCGTCCGCGGGCTCCCAGGGCGCGACGCACTCCTCGACGCAGAAGTCGAAGTCGCGGTTGACGGGATCGCACTCGACGTACTTCGTGCACGCGGCCTCGCAGCTCGCCTGGAGATCCGGCTCGACGCCGGTCGTGTCCCCCGTGCTGGTCGCGTCGGCCGTCGAATTCGTCCCGCTCGCAGAGGTGGTCGTCGAGGTCCCGGCAGAGGCGCTGGCCGACGCGCTGGCGCTGCCCGTGCCGTCAGTCGTGGACGCGTCGGTCGCGGACGCGTCCGTCGTCACGCCGCCCGTGGAGGTGCTGGACGAGGTCGTCGACGTCCCCGAGGTGCCAGCGGTATCAGAGCTCTGGTCGTCGCCGGAGCAGCCGATGAGCGCAGAGGAGAGCGAAAGACAGGCGAAAAGGTAGAGTCGCATGGGTCCGATATGTGTGAGAGGCAGAGGCGAGCCCAAGGATCCCCACATGAGGCCGCTCACACAACCGCATTGCGGGCGCGCCTCCGAGCGACCCCTGCGAAGAGCGCCCGGTGAGGCGCTGACGCGATCGATGCACCTCGAGCCGCGTGACCGCAGCCGGTCGGCCCGTCGTTCTTGTGATCGCGCGCCCTTCCCGGACGCCGCAGCGGGCACAGACTCGACGGAGGCAGCTGCGGGCTCGACCGGCGCTTCATCTCCTCTTCATCTTCACCGTTCACGCTCGGTGCGATGCTCGAGCAAGCGACGGTCGCATCCCCGGCGCGAGCGCG
>JAGQIT010000155.1 GCA_020431135.1 Myxococcales bacterium
GCCGCCGGTCTCGTCGCCGCCGGTGGTCGTCTCGCCCATGTCCTCGGGGAAAGGTCCGGTGATGACCAGGGTGAGGCCGTCGTTTTGGATGTTGACGAAGAGGGCGCGGCCGTCGGGCGAGAAGCAGACGCCGCACAGCTCGCTGTCGCTGAGGGCGTTGCGGGCGAAGTCGAAGATCTCGCCGTCCTCCGTGAGGCCGCGGATGAAGTTGTTGCCGTCACCGTCCTCGGCGATGAAGACCTCGCCCCAGGGCGCGACGCAGATGTTGTCAGGCTTCTCGAGGACGTCCTTGTCCTCGGCGTGGGCGATCAGCTCGAGCGTCGGGCTGTCGCCGTCGATGAGGCGGAAGATCTGGCCGGCGCCGATCGGCCCGCCGCTGGTCGAGCACACGTAGACGGCGCCCTCGTGGAACCAGACGCCCTCGCCGCGGACGACGATCGCCGCGCCCTTGCTCTGGGCCTCGGCGCGCAGCGTGTCGGCCTCGGGGTCCGGCTCGTCGATGTCGATCCACGCGACGTCGACGAGCTCGCCGATCTCCATCAGCGTCGTCGCGTACATGTTCTCGTCGACGACCTTGAGCGCCTGGAGCTGGCCGACGAAGGGCTCGCCCTTGGCGTCGGGGACGAAGCGGTAGAGGCACGAGTCGTCGCGGTCCTCGGTGAGGTAGGCGACGTTGGTCGCCGGATCGACGCAGGCTGCCTCGTGGTTGCAGCGGCCGTAGGCGACGATCCGCTCGGGGGCGGCGACGGCCTCGGCGTCGGTCGAGCACAGGAAGACGTAGCCGTGGTCGTCGTCCATGTTCTCCTCGCAGCTCAGCCAGCCCCACGGCGACAGGCCGCCGGCGCAATTGCGCGTCGTGCCGCAGAGGACGAGGTTGCTCGACACGCGGGCGAAGGTCTCGCCGTCGACGACGACGCGCGACACCCCGCCCATCGCCAGCGGATCGTAGGCCTCGGGTGGCGGGAGCTGACCGACGTCGTAGGGGCCGTTAGCGAGGTCGCCGGGGCTGTTCTCATGGTTGCGCATGAGGATGACGGTGCCGCCCGGGCCGGCGAACGCCCCCATCGCGTCGGGGCGCCCGGGGACCAGGTAGCCGTCGTCCATCGCGTCGCCCTTGGCCTCGAGGACCTTGTAGGAGAAGCCCTCGGGGAGGTCGAGGATGCCGTCGGGATCCGGGACGAGGGCGCCGAAGCCCGCCGCGCGGGCGGTCCTCCGGAACGCGAAGGAGAGGGGCAGGCCGAGGGCGGCCGCGAGGGCCGCGCTGCCGCGGAAGAGGCCGCGGCGGCCCATACCAGGGCGGGAATTCGAGGTCTTCGAGGGCGCCTTCATGCCCCGGATGGTCGGCGCGGAGGTGCGCACGGGCAAACGACATCTCGGCGAAGGGCGTGACAATCAGGTCACACACCTGCGAGCGTCGGCGACCGTCATCGGCGCGGCGATCCCGAGCGTCGGCGGCCCCTCGGAGCGCCTCCGGGGCAGCGTGCCGGTACATCCTTTCTTCACGGAAGTCCTGTTCGTGTGATGACGTAATCGCGATCGCGCGCGGGCGCGAATGCCGGGCGAGGCGGCCTCGGAACGCCTTCTCGCGGTGTTCTGCGCGTAGCGAATGAGCGCATCAGGAGCGGGGGTTTGGGCGTCGTCGGGCCCGCTCCGCGAGGAGGGGCCTGTCGAAGAGGGTTGTGACGACGGCGAACGCGATTGACCGCAGGCAGGGGGCCGGCGAGCATTCGCCGGTCCCCTCCGACAGGAACCGCAGAGCATGAACCTCGATCAGATCTTCGACCTCATCAACGTCCACGTCGTCCCGATCGGCATCAAGCTCCTCGGCGGGCTCCTCTTCTGGATCATCGGCGGCTGGTGCATCGGCCTCGCCATCAAGCTCGTCAAGCGCAGCCTCGAGCGCAGCGGGCGGGTCGACGACACGGTCCGCAGCTACATCTACTCGAGCCTGTCGGTCGTCCTGAAGATCGCCCTCGTCGTCGGCATCCTCGGGTGGTTCGGCGTCGAGACGACGACCTTCGCCGCCCTGATCGCGGCCGCCGGCGTCGCCATCGGCATGGCCTGGTCGGGCCTGCTGTCGAACTTCGCGGCCGGCGTCTTCCTCGTCGTCCTCCGCCCCTTCCGCGTCGGCGACTTCGTGACCGTCGGCGGCGTCACCGGGACCATCCGCGAGATCGGCCTCTTCGTCACGACGCTCGACAGCCTCGACAACGTTCTCCACATCGTCGGCAACAACAAGGTCTTCTCGGAGACCATCCAGAACTTCACGTCGAACCCCTACCGCCGCGTCGACCTCGTCGCCCAGCTCGACCACAGCGTCGACTACAACGACGCGATCGAGCGCCTGCGCGCCCGCCTGCGCGCGATCCCCAACGTCGTCGCCGAGCCGGCGCCGGACGTCCACATCCTCGAGTTCACGCCGATGGGCCCGGTCCTCTGCGTCCGCCCCTACACCCACAACGACCACTACTGGGACGTCTTCTTCGCGACCAACGCGGCGATCCGCGAGGAGTTCGGCGAGGCCGGCTACCCGGCGCCCGAGCAGCACTTCCACATCCGCTCGAAGGCGGCGTAGCGCTAGCGGGCGACCGCTCGACGAGGCCGCGCTGGGGTCCCGGCGCGGCCTCGGCTGTTCTCTTGGCCAGCCTATCTGCGGGGTTCAGCGGCCGCGTTGGCGAAGAGCGCGGCCTCGATCTCGAGGAGCGGCGCGAGCTCGTCCTCGGTGAGCTTGAGGCCGCGAAGGAGCGCGCGGACGCGGCTCGGGAGCGCGGCGTCGGGGCGCTGGCGGACGCGGGTGAGCTGGCGGCCGATGTGCCGCGGCGCCGGCTTGGCGACCGCCGCGAGCGTGCGCTCCTCGGGTCGCAGGCGGGTGAGCCACCAGAGGATCCGGGCGAGGTCGATCGGGCCGCCAGCGAGCTCCTCGAGGGCGAACACCTTGGCCATCCAGAACATCACGGCGTCGAGGGGGGAGGGCGCGGGCACCTCGATCACCGGGAGCGCGGCGATCGCGGGGAGGCGGTGCAGCAGGTGCGCGCGCTGGCGGGGTGTGACGCCGAGGACAAGGCGCAGGGCGTCGCCGCCTCCGGCGCGCTGGAGGGCGGCGTCGACGGCCGCGTGCCAGGCCCGCGGCAGCTCGTTCTCCGTCCGCGGATCGACGAGCGCGTCGACGCCGAGGCCGACGAGGGCGAGGACGCAGCGGTCGGCGATCTCCGGCGGCAAGATCAGCTCGCCGTCGGCGCGGTGCCACGGGAGCTCGTAGACGCGATCGACGTTGAAGCCGAAGCCGCGGAGCTCGGCAGGGCCGTCGCCGGCGCGGTGGCGGCGTTGGCAGGCGCGGAGGAGGGCGCGGCGGCCTGAGCCTTCGTCGCCGACGAGGAGGGCGCCGGGGCCTCGACGCAGGGCGCTCTCGAGGGTCGCTACGCCGCCGTGGCGATCGACGTAGGCATCTTCGACGTCAGGTTCGAGGGGGGCGCCGCGCCAGCTGTCGCGGTCGGCCGCGATCGTCAGACTGTCGCGGAGCTGGAGGGCGGCCTCGTCGGCGGTGACCAGGCCCTCGCTGTAGCGCCTGAGGTAGACGACCATGCCCGCGCTGACGCCGTGGCCGAGGAGCTGGAGGGCGGTCAGCGGGCGCTCCGAGCCGCAGGCGAGGGTCATCGCCCAGCGGCGGGCGAAGGGGCGGGCGAGCGGGAGGTCGCGGTCGACCTCGAGGGCGGGGTTCTCGGCGACGCGGCGCCAACGCTCGACGTCCTCACGGAAGCGGCGCTCGGGATCGTCGAGGAGGAGCTCGTCGACGACGTGCGGGAGCTCGACGAGGAGGCCGCGGCCGACGTCGCCAGCGGTCAGCGCCCGCGGCGGCAGCGGCCAGGGCGGCAGGAAGTCGGTCCAGGGATCGCTGAGGATGGCCTCGCGCAGCGCCATCACTTGGTCCTGCTCGGCGAGCCGCCGCGCGGCCAGGCGGCCCGCGGTCGAGAGCACGCGGCTCGCCTCGATGCCGGCGCGCTCGAGGAGATCGCCGATCGTCGGGCACGGGACGTCGACGAGCGGGTGGAGGATCGGGGGGCGCTTCATCGGGGCGGTCCGGTCGGTAGGGTACCGCAGCGCGCGTCTCCGAGCGTCGCCGACTGATTATTGTACATATCTCGCCATGGCGCGGTCCAGTGGCACGAGCCGTACTCCACGCAACGATTGTACGCACTCGTCGTCACTTCGGTCCTGTCCTGGAGGTAGTCGGACACGTCGAACCGTTGGCCTCGATGCCGATGCGTCTCGCCATGCGGTGGTGCCTACCCTGCAGGCGAGAGGGCCGAGGAAGAGCGAGAGCAGCGCTGCCGTCTCTGGAGCTCTCGGGCTCTTGAGGCGGAAGGAACGCAGCCCGCGTCCAGTCATCGATTGATCATTCCGGTCTCGTGTTGCGGACGACTGGTCGTTCTCGCCGGATCCACAGACCCGCCGCGTCTATGGGGGGCCTTCGCGGGTCGGCGGCGCCTCGTCGCCGGAGCCCGCGGCGCGGGTGTCGAGCCAGCGCTCGATCGCCGCGAGGCCGTCGCCTCCGGCCGCGCCGAGTTCTCGATAGTCTGTCTTCGCCGCGGCCGCCAAGCTGTCGGCGCGGGCAGGGTCGCTGCCGGCGGCCGCGAGGGCGCGGGCGAGGGCGAAGCGGGCGTCGGCGCGGGCCTTTGGGGCGCCGCCGACGTCTGCGACGAGCGCGAGGGCGCGCTCGGCCGGGGGGATCGCCGCGGTCGCCTCATCGCGGGCGAGGGCGACGTCGGCGAGGCCGATCAGCGGCAGCGCGAGGTAGTGGTGGTCCGGGCCGAGGGTCCGCTCGAAGAGGTCGCGGCTGCGCGTGAAGTGCTCGGCGGCGCGGTCGACCTCGGCGAGCGCGAGCTCGACCTCCGCGAGGTGGGTGAGGGCGTAGGCGACGTCGGGGTGCTCGCCGCCGAGGGCGGCCTCGAAGATCGCGAGGCCGCGGCCGAGCGCGAGCTCGGCCTGGGTGTTCTCGCCGCTCGCGTGGAGGGTCGCGCCGAGGCCGATCAGGGTCTGGGCGACGTGCGGGTGCTCGGGGCCGAGGGCGAGCTCGCGGATCGTCAGCGCCCGCCGGTAGAGCGCCGTCGCTTCGGCGCGCTCGCCTCGCTGGGCGAGGGTGTCGGCGAGGTTGTTCACCGCGGTGGCGAAGTCGGGGTGCTCGGGGCCTAGGCCAGCCTCGAGCGCGCCGAGGACCTCGCGGTTGATCGCCTCGGCGGCCGCGAAGTCGCCGCGCGAGCGCTGGGCGACGGCGAGGTTGTTGAGCGTCTGGGCGACCTTCGGGTGGTCGTCGCCGAGGGCCTGGCGGGCGCGGCCGAGGGCGGCCTCGAAGAGCCGCGTCGAGCTCTCGAAGTCGCCGGCGGCCTGGCGGACCATCGCCAGGCTGTTGAGGCGCCCCGCCTCGAGGAGCGGGTCGTCCTCGCCGAGGCGGCGCAGGCCGACCTCGGCGAGCCGGGCCCAGCGCTCGCCGTCGGCCGGGCGGGTGAGGGCGTAGCCGGTGACGACGGTGAGCTGGCCGGCGGCGTTGACCTCGAGCTCGGCGAGCTGGTGCTCGGCGGCCGTGAAGTACGCGGCCTCGAGGGTCGCCTCGGCCTCGTCGTAGCGCCCGAGCTTGCTCCGGAGCGCGCCGACGGCGAGCTGCGCCTCGGCGACGAGCGGCGTGTAGGCGAGCGCCTCGGCGCGCTCGAGGGCGCGCCGCGCCCGTTCGCGACCGCTCTCGAGCTGTCCGAGCAGCTCTTCAGAGCGCGCCCGCGCGAGCTCGTCTCGCAGGTCGGCGACCTCCTCGACGTGGCCGAGCGGCGGCGGCTCGACGCCGAGGGGCAGGCTGCGGCTGCTCGAGCAGACGGTGAGGTCCTCGAGCTTCGCGGCGGCCTGGGGCGCGCGCAGCAGCGTCGCGACGTCGCCGTCCCGCAGGACTCGCGTGATCCCGCGGATGACGTCAAGCCGCTGCTCGAGGCAGCGCGCGCGCAGGTCGCGAAGCCTCGCCGACGTCTTGCCCGCGCGATGGACCTCGCAGTTGTCGCGGTACGCCGCGCGCCAGTCCGAGAGGTATCGGGAGAGCTGCTCCTCGGTGCTGGTCCAGAGCGCCGCGCCAGAGCCCGGCGCGCCGCGCAGGAACTCGCGCTCCAGCTCGTCGCGCGTCTCGTCGTCCCAGATGTCCTCAAGGTGCGTCGCGCCGTCCGTGCACGGCGGCTCTGCGCTCGAGAAGGAGTTAGCGACGGCCGCTGCCGCGTCGAGCGCAAACGCGACGGGGAGTACGACGCCCACGCGCGTCCGCGTCGCCAACTCGACGAGGAGCGTGTCCATGTCCGGGAACCGGCTCTCGGGATCAAGCGAGAGGCCGCGCAGGACCGCGTTGTGAACCCGCCACGGGACGCGGCCGCGCGGCGGCGTTCGAAGCGCGCCGCTCGTGACCGCGGCCACGAGCGCGTGCCGAGTCTCCCCGGCGAACGGGCGCATCCCGAACAGCGCGTGATACAGCGCGACGCAGAAGCTGAACTGGTCGCTCCGCTCGCTGACCCGCTCGCGCTTGAACTGCTCCGGGGACATGTAGAACGGGGTCCCGGGCTCGGCGTCCGTGAGCGTGAGCGCGACGTCGAGGACGCGGCGCGGGGGCTCGGCGGACTCTGGCTCGCGCACGTCGACGTGCCGGGCGAGCCCGAAGTCCGTGACGCGCGCGCGCCCGTCCTCGCCGACGAGCACGTTCGTGGGCTTGAAGTCTCGATGCACGATCCCGAGCTTGTGCGCGGCCGCGAGCCCGCGACCGGCCTGGCAGAAGATCGCGACCGTCTCGCGCCACCCTCGCGCCTCGCGTCGGAGCCAGCGATCCAGGGTCTCGCCGCGGACGTACTCCATGGCGATGAAGACCTGGTCCTCGTGGGCGCCAGCCTCGAACACCTGGACGACGTTCGGGTGAGAGAGCCGCGCCATCGCCTGGGCCTCCCGCAGCAGCCGGAGCTGCGCGTGGTCCGACGGCCGCGACTCGGCGTGCACGAGCTTGAGCGCGATCGTCCGATCGAGCTGCTCATCGCGCGCGGCGTACACGACGCCCATCCCGCCCTGCCCGATCGGCATGTCGACGAAGAAACGACCGATCTTAACTTGTGGACAGCTCGACTCAAACATCCGTCGCCGGAGCCGCGCCTCCATCGCGCGGGCGAACGGGTCGAGCGTAGAGTCCATCGCGTGGGCTTTGGGCCGCTCAGGTTCGCTTGTCGGGGCATCCCGCTTCCGAGACATGGGAGTACTCTCGACCTGGTCTATTCATCAGTGTCGACCTCCGCTCAATTTGTTCAAGGCAGCGTCAGCGCGAATTGGCGCGGCACGTTATCAAGTACTTCGACGCTCGCCATCATGCTACTGTCATATCATGGCTGAAGCGGGGGCGCGCGATGATCGCGAACTCATCGCCGCGTGGCGTGGCGGCGACCGCAGAGCCGGCGAGGAGCTGTTCACGCGTCACTTCCCGGCCGTGCAGCGCTTCTTTCGCAACAAGGTCGACGCGAGCGCCGTGGAGGACCTCGTGCAGCGCACCTTCCTCGTGCTCGTCGAGAAGCCGGGGCAATTTCGAGGCGAGTCGAGCGTCAAGACGTTCTTGCTCGGCGTCGCGAATAACCTCACTCGCTCCTACTATCGAAAGCGTCAGCGCGCCGACGAGCACGTTGACTTCGCGCAGCTCTCGGTCGTCGACCTCGGGACCGGCCCGTCGACCGCGGTGGGGCGTAAGCGCGAACATCGTGTCCTGCTCGAGGCGCTCAGGCGCATGCCGCTCAACGCTCAGACGATCCTCGAGCTCTACTACTGGGAGTCGATGACCGGGCCCGCGATCGCGGCCGTGCTCGGCGTGCCGGAGAACACCGCGCGAACGCGGCTCCGTCGGGCGCGAGAGCGGCTGGCGACCGAGATCGCGCGGCTCGAGCAGTCCGAGAAGCCGCTCGAGAGCACGCTCGATGACCTCGACGGGTGGGCGCGCGCGCTCCGGGCGAGGCTCGCGTAGCGCCTCACGGCGGCGCCCGCATCGTGCCAACACCACGGCACACGGGGGCGTCTCGTCGCGCACGGCCGCGTGCTCGCGTCGTCGACGAGCGCCTCGCGCCCGCGACCCTGGGAGACGAGGTGTGACGCGTCGCCGCGCGCGGACGCGGCGAGCGCAGCGCAGGGGGGAGTACTCGCTGGACGTCGCGCAGC
>JAGQIT010000156.1 GCA_020431135.1 Myxococcales bacterium
GGGCTGACGTACATGCGCATGGAGGAGATCGAGCTGTCGCGGGCGACCTTCGCCGAGCTCCAGGCCCAGCACCCGCAGCACCACCACGGCAAGCAGGCGCGGCTCTACCTCAAGTACATCTACGACACCTACGGCCCCGCGGATCCGAGCCGCGCGCGCCCCGATCGCTCGCCGCCGACCCCCGCCCCGCCGCCGCGGCCGAAGAACCCGCGCAAGCCGACCAAGCCGGGCGAGGGCCCCGAGCCCGGCGAGCCCGGCTACGAGCCGCCGAAGGAGAAGACCAAGGTGATCCCCGCGGGGACCACCCCGCCCGGCGGCAGCGCCCCGGCGAGTTCGAGCGGCTCGGCGAGCGCCGGCGGCTCCGCGACCTCGGGCGCCGCGACCTCGGCGAAGCCGGCCTCGTCGAGCCAGGGCCAAGGCCAGACCCAGACCCAGACGAAGTCCGCCGCGGAGCCGGCCGGCTCCGCGACGACGGGCGCCAGCTCCGAGCCCGCCACCGAGGCGACTCCTGAGACCTCGGGCGAGACCTCCAGCGAGCAGGGTTGACGCCGCAGTGGCCGGGATCGCCCTCGCCGACGCTGACTTCGCCCTCCTCATGCGGCCGCCGCGTCGCACGGAGGCGCTGCCGGGGATCGGCGGCCGCCTGCGCGCGCGCCCGGAGGACTTCGTCGTCCGCGAGCTCCCGGCCTACGACGCCGACGGCCGCGAGGGGCACCTCCTCCTCACCCTGAAGAAGCGCCTGCTGACCACCGACGAGGCGATCGCCGCGGTCGCCGAGGCCTGCGGGATCGACCGCCGCGAGATCGGCGTCGCCGGGCTCAAGGATCGCGACGCCGTCACCGAGCAGCGGATCTCCGTCCCCGCGGAGGCGGCCGCCGCCCTCGCCCGCTTCCGCCACCCGCAGATCGAGCTCGGGGAGCCGGCGCCGCACAGCCACAAGCTCCGCCGCGGCCATCTCCACGGCAACGCCTTCGAGGTGACGATCCGCGACCTCGCGGTTCCGCTCGCCGTCGCCGAGGCCCGGGCCAGCGCCAAGCTCGACGCCCTCGCGGCGCTCGGCGGCCTCGACAACCTCTACGGGATCCAGCGCTTCGGCCACGACGGGCGCAACATCCTCCAGGGCCTCGAGCGCCTCGCGGGTCGCGCGCGCGGGCGGCGAAAGGCCGACTTCCTGACGAGCGCCGGCCAGTCCGCGCTCTTCAACCTCTACCTCCTCGAGCGCCGCGCTCGCGGCCTGAGCCGCACGGTGCTCCTCGGCGACGTCCTGAAGAAGACCGTGACCGGCGGGCTCTTCGTCTGCGACGACCCCGAGACCGACCAGGCCCGCCTCGACGCCGGCGAGCTCGTGATCACGGGGCCGATCTTCGGCGGCAAGATGAAGGCCCCGCCGCCCGACTCCCCATCTGCGGACCTCGAGCGGGGGATCCTCGACCGCGTCGGCGTCGACCCAAGTGCGCTGGTCGCGCTGGGCAAAAAGACCCCCGGGACCCGGCGACCCCTCCAGCTCACCCCGGGAGAACTACAGCTACGGCGGGTACCTGCTGTAGAACTTGCTTCGCAGGGGATGGCCCCGCATAAAGCGAGCCACTGCGGCGAGGGGCTCTGCCTCCGCTTCCGCCTCCCATCGGGCGCCTACGCAACCCAGCTCACCCATGAGATCCAGGGCCCCACTGACGACGACACCTCGACGAACGCCCCCGTGTCCCACAAGGGCCCGTGACACAGGCGGACATCCGCACGTCGAGGGAGCGGGACGAAGACCATGAACCTGACCGAAAAGTTCCTCCAGCTCGCGGCCGTCGGCTCCGAGTGGATCCTCTGGCTGCTGATCATCCTCAGCGTGATCAGCGTCGGGATCATGTTCGAGCGCTGGCTCTTCTACCGCGGACTCACGGGCAAGGACACGGCGCTCCTCAAGACCCTGCACGGGGCGCTCGCCGACAAGGAGTTCGACAAGGCCGAGCGCCTCGTCAAGGTGGCGACGGCCCCCGGCGGGCGGATCGCCGCGGCGATGCTCGACAACCGCGAGCGCGGCGGCAAGGCGATGAGCTCGATCATGTCGGCGATGCGCCCGGCCGAGAAGCTGCGCCTCGACAAGAACCTCGCGTTCCTCGGCACGGTCGGCGCCAACGCGCCGTTCATCGGCCTCCTCGGCACCGTCCTCGGCATCATCACGACCTTCCGGATGCTCGAGCAGGCGGGGACGATGGGCACCGCCGAGTACTCGGCGGCGGTCATGGGCGGCATCTACGAGGCGCTCGTCGCCACCGCGGTCGGCCTCCTCGTCGCCATCCCGGCGGTCATCGCCTTCAACGTCTTCCAGCGCCGGGTCAAGCTCCTCCTCGGCGAGGCCGACGCCCTCACCCACATGGTCCACGCCCTCCTCGTCGAGGGCAGCCAGGATTGAGCTGAGCCGTGGCCGCTGACACCAACCTCGACGACGACGAGGGCATCAACTCGATCAACGTCACGCCGCTGGTCGACGTCATGCTCGTCCTCCTCGTCATCTTCATGGCGACGACGACGACGATCCAGGACTCCGAGGCGATGCGCGTCGACAAGCCCGACGCCAACACCGGGACCAAGATCGAGCCCAACCCCCATCAGATCCTCCTGATGTGCACGTCAGACGGCTCCTACTCGATCGATCGGGTCGCCGTCCGCGGCGACACCGAGGAGGAGCGCGACAAGGTGATCAAGGACGCGATCGCCGCCAAGGTCAAGGATGACAAGGAACTCCAGGGAGTCATCCAATGCGACGAGGCCGCGCAAGTCGGCGCCATGGTTCACCTCATCGACCTCCTCCGCGAGCAGGGGGTCAAGAAGTACGCGATCGCGACCGAGAAGCCGAAGCCCAAGGAGGGCGTCTAGCGGCGCCCTGCGCCCGGTTCTCCCTCGATCTCGAGGTCGCTCGCTGAGAAGGCGCCCCCGCCGTGCTCTGGTCGGACTCGCAAGAGCGGCGCAACCTCGCCCTCCTCCTCTCCATCGTCGCCCACGGCGGCGTCGTGATGGTGATCGGCCTGGCGTCGATGCTCACCGACGTCGAGGCGAAGGAGAACGAGAAGGAGTACGACCTCACCGAGTTCGAGATCCCGACGGAGGAGCCGGAGCCCGAACCGGAGCCCGAGCCCGAGCCGGAACCCGAACCGGAGCCCGAGCCCGAGCCCGAGCCCGAGCCCGAGACGGAGCCCGAGACCCCGCCGCCGCCGCAGCCGAAGGTCAAGCCGGCACAGCGCCCGCCGCCGACCGCGGAGGAGCCCAACGACGAGCCGCCGCCGCCCTTCCGCCTCGACATGAGCAACACCGTCCAGGACGGCAACAGCGGCGTCGCGGTCCAGGTCGGCGAGCCCGGCGGCGTCCCGGGCGGCACCGGCAAGCCCGGCTCCAAGGGCACGGGCTCGAAGAACGGCGGCCCGCCGAAGGGCGAGCCCGGCGGCACCGGCGAGACCTGGCAGCCGAAGACCGAGCTGGCGATCAAGACCCTGCCTACGCCGGTGAAGGTCCCGGAGATCCAATGCGAGGCCGTCGAGGATCTCGGCGTCGAGGGCACCGTCGTCCTCGCCGTCCAGGTCCGAGCCGACGGCACCGTCCGCAAGGTCAAGGTGACCAAGGGCATGGGCTACGGCTGCGACAAGGTCG
>JAGQIT010000157.1 GCA_020431135.1 Myxococcales bacterium
CCCATGAAGGGGTGGAAGGTCGCCTCGAGGCCGAGCATCACGCCGATGCCGCGGGCCGCGACCTGGACGCGGATGTCGATCCCCTTGGCCTTGGCCGCGTCGACGCGGGCGAGGATCCGCTTCCACTGCTCGGGGTCGGCGTCGCGCTGGAGGAGGGAGATCGACGCCCGGTGGCCGCCGCCGGCGGCGACCATCGCCTCGATCGCGTCGAACTCGGGGTCGAAGCGCTCGGCCGAGATCGGCATGTCGAAGTCGCTGACCGCCTGGAGGACGCCGTGGCCGAGGCCGTGGAAGGCGGCGGCGATCCCCTCGAGCTCGCGGATCGTCGCCTCGCTCGCCGGCGTCGGCGCGCCGCTCTTCATCCGGTGGTTGTCGGTGCGACCGGTGCTGAAGCCGATGGCGCCGGCCTCGAGGGCGCGGCGGGTGAGGTCGCGCATCGCCGCGATGTCCGCGTCGGTGGCCGGCTCACCGGCGATCGCCCGCTCGCCCATGACATACATCCGCAGGGCGTCGTGCGGCACCTGGGCGGCGAAGTCGATCGCGTGCGGGAAGCTGTCGATCGCGTCCATGTACTCCTCGAAGGACTCCCAGCCCCACTTGATCCCCTCGGCGAGGGCGGTGCCGGGGATGTCCTCGACTCCCTCCATGAGCTCGATCAGCGCCTGGCGATCGCGGTTGTGGACCGGCGCGAAGCCGACGCCGCAGCTGCCCATCACCGCCGTCGTCACCCCGTGGATCGACGACGGCATGAGGTCGGGGTCCCATGAGATCTGGCCGTCGTAGTGGGTGTGGACGTCGACGAAGCCGGGCGTGACGATCGCCCCCGAGGCGTCGACGAGCTCGGCGGCGTCGCCCTCGAGGCCGCCGGGCTCGGCGATCGCGGCGATCATCCCGTCCTTGATCGCGAGGTCGCCGGCATAGGGGGCGCGGCCGGTCCCGTCGACGATAGTTCCACCCTTGATGATCAGATCGTACGCCATGACGTGTGCAGCTCCTCGGGGCAGGGTGCCGAGGACGGCGTTCGTCGTCAATCACCGCGGGCGCGCGGCGGCGGCGTAGAGGCCGTCCTACGGGGTTCTGCGTCGCCGCGGCGAGTGAGGTCATGCACGTCGGCGCGGCGCCGAGTGGTCCCGCGCGGCGAGGGCGGCGAGTCGGGGCGCCGCGGGTCTACTCTGGCCTACTCTGGGGTAGTCGGCAGCTGGTCGCAGCCGGGGTAGGGCTCGCCGAGGCGGGTCGTCTGGCAGTAGCCGTCGGCGCAGCGGACGTCCATGCCGATCGAGCTGCAGCCGTCGCGGCACTCGTGCGCGCGGAGGCCTCGCCACTCGTACCAGTCCTGGCGGATCGCCCCGAACGCGCAGCTCAGGCGGCACTCGTCGTCGCGCGCGCACTGGTGGGCGGGGCCGGGTCGGAGGGGCGCCGTGGCGACGTCCTCGCGCGCGGTGCACTGGGGATCGCGCGCGCCCTGGTGGTAGGCGACGCAGCGGCCGGCCTCACAGCGCGGCGCGTCGGTGCCCTTGCGCGTGCAGCCGTCCTCGCAGCCCTCGCCGCCGGGGAACATGTCGCGGTACCAGGCGCGGCTGACCGCGCCCTGCGAGCACGAGGCGACGCAGTCGTGATCCTCCGCGCAGGCGAAGGGGACCGGAACGCGCGGCGGCGTCGGCTCAGGCGTGACGACCACGGCGTCGGGATCCGCCGTGGCGGCGGGCGTCGCCGGCTTCGCGGGCTGCGGCTCGCCGACGGTCGACGTGCACGCGAGCGTCGACGCGGCGACGAGGCTCGCCCCGAGTAGCGACGCGCGGGTGGACCAGGCGGCGGCGAGGGACGAGGTGCGGGCGCGCATCGCCGGCGATCGTACGGCGTCGGCCGACGTCCGGGCAAAGCCAAAGCCCGCCTCGCAGCCAGCGACAGCAGTCGCGCGCGCTGATGTGCGGGGCGGCCCCCTAGACGCGCCCGCCGAGCTTCGCCTTGCCGACGCGGAAGGCGTCGACGGCGAAGGCCGTGTTCATCACGAACACGCTGGCGAACATCGGCCAGTAGTAGTCGGGGGCCGCGTCTTGGATGCCGAACTCGACGTAGGTCAGGCCGATCACGCCGACGAGCCAGGCGAGCGCGAGGCCGACCTTCTCGCCGAGGATGAGGTAGCCCGCGCCGGGGAAGAAGAAGTTAGCGATGGTGGCGCCGAAGATCCGTGTCATGATGCTCTCCTGCCGCGCTTGCTCGCGGCACCTTTGGAATAGAGCGGCGGCGTCGGACCCCCTATGACCCGGCGTCCAGACTCCTTGCCCGAGCGTCCAAGCCATGGATCCACTGAGCGATTTCATCGACAAGGCCGGCGTCCGCGGGGCGTTCTTCGCCCGCGCCCGCGGGCGCGCGCCGTGGGCTCTGGCCACCCGCGGCGCCGATGAGGCGATCTTCCATGTGATCATCGACGGCGAGGGGATCGTCCGCCTCGCCGACGCGGAGCTCAGCGCCGCCGCCAACGAGCTGCCGTGGCGCCGCGGTGACATCGTCGTCTTGCCCCACGGACACGCGCACGTGATGGCGAGCGCGCCCGGGGTCCCGGCCGTGGCGATCCGCTCGATCGCGCCGGTGATCGGCGATGACGGCCTGCCCTGCGTCGTCCACGGCGAGGGGGGGGCGCTGTCGTCGATCCTCTGCGGGACCTTCGGCTTCGAGGCGGAGGCCGCCGAGCACCTCCTCCCGCACCTGCCGCCCGTGCTCGTCGCCCGCGACGACGGCGGGGCGCTGGCCGCCTGGATCGACGCGACGCTGCGCCTCATCAGCGACGAGCGGACCCTCGGTCAGCCCGGCTCTGGCACGGTGCTCCAGCGCCTCGCCGACATCCTCTTCATCCACGTCCTCCGCGTCTGGATCGCCCAGCGCAAGGGGCCGGCGCCGGGGTGGCTCGGCGGGCTCAGCGAGCCGGGCGTCGCCAGGGCGCTGCAGGCGATCCACGACGAGCCGCGGGCGGAGTGGACGGCGGCCGGCCTGGCGAAGGTCGCCGGCATGTCGCGCTCGGCGTTCTACAGCCGCTTCACCGCGGTGGTCGGCGAGACTCCGGGCGACTACCTCGCGCAGTGGCGGATGCTCCTCGCCCGCCGCTACCTCCGGGTCGGCGACGAGGGGATCGCCAGCGTCGCGGCGCAGGTCGGCTACGCCTCCGAGGCCGCGTTCTCGCGGGCGTTCAAGCGCCGCGTCGGCGTCTCTCCGGCGGCCTGGCGCGCGGCTCAACGCGAGGACGCGACGCTGCGCGTGGCCGAGGCATGAGGCGTTCGAGCGCCGCTCAGAGGGAACGCAGCCGTCGGTCGGACACGACGCCGCGCCGCCGCGCGCAGGCGGCGTAGGGGCGAAGTCTGCGGCCGAGGGGCGCGGTCGCTGCGAGCTCGCTCGAGGTCCGCACGGCTGGATCAGGCGGCCTTGTCCGCGCGCTCGTCGGCGCGTCGACGCCGGGCGAGCTCGAGGAGGTCCATGAGGAAGGGCCGCTCCGTCGCCGCGCGCGTCAGCGTGTCGATGAAGCGGAGGTCAGGGCCAGGGGTCCGCAGGGTGCTCGAAGGTTCGCTCGTCCGTCGCATGTACACGCTCCTGATGTGTTGGTTGTGAACGACCGAGCCGTCGCTTGGGTTTCACCCAATGCGAGGCCCCTGCGATCGGGTGCGAGCGTGTCCTACGGTGTGCTCGTCGCTCCGCCCGGAGATGACTCGAAGGTCAGCTCGCAGCCGGGGAGCTCAGCGATGAAGCGGCTGCCGAAGGCGGTCGACGGTGTCTGGTAGCCGGGCGGGGCGTCGCCGGCGAGCGTGCGCAGGACGCAGCGGAGCGCGGCCTCGGCCGTCAGCGAGTAGCTCTCCGGGGTGCGCAGGACGGCGCTCGTCGCCTCGCCGTCGCGTCGGCGCGCCCGGCCCCAGAGCCAGACCGATCCGCGCTCGCGGGCCGCCTGGTCGGGGCCGACCACGGCGACGTCGACGAGGCGCTGGAGGAGGCGGATGAGCCCCGGCCGCCGGAGGAGCGGCCGCGCGTAGGCGAGGGCGCGCAGGCTCTGGATCGTCCGCGGCGGCAGGGCCATGTAGACCGTGATGTTCGGGATCTTCGTCGAGAAGTACGCCGTCGACAGGTCGCCCCACGGGATCGCCACCGCCTCGCGCGGGCCCTTGGGGAAGGGGATCGTCGCCCGCAGGCTCGCCGTCGGGATCTCGACGAGGGCGCCGTCGCGGCGGACGAGGCCGGCGCTGAGCCCCTCGAGGCTCGTCTTGAGGGTGCCGCGGCTCATCGACCCGCGGCTGTGGATCGCGAGCTCGAGCTCGTCGGCCCCGGGGAGCGCCTCGGCGAGCGCGGCCGCCAGGCAGTCGGAGGGGACGACGTCGAAGCCGACGCCCGGGAGGAGGACGACGCCGCGCGCCGCCGCGTCGGGCCCGCGGGCCTGGATGGCCTCAAAGACAGCGACCTCGCCGGTGATGTCGAGGTAGTGCGTCCGCGCCTGCAGGCAGGCCTCGACCGTCCTCGCGCTGGTCTCGGAGAACGGGCCGGCGGCGAGGACGAGGGCGTCGACGTCCTCGAGCTGGCGGGCGATCGCCCGCGCGTCGTCGAGGTCGAAGACGCGGTGCTCGAGTTCGAGACGCTCGGCGAGCGCGGCGACGGCCGGTCGGCGCCGGCCGGCGAGGAGCGGACGTTCGCCGCGGCGGGCCGCGAGCGCGGCGAGCAGCTCGCCGGTGTAGCCGTTCGCTCCGTAGATCATCCACCGGCCCGTGTGCTGGTTCATGTGCGCGCCTCCACTGGCTCTATAGCAGAGAAGTGCGGGCGGTCTGCAACCGTGGCCTCGAGACCCGAGGGGCCATTATGTCGCGCCCTCGCTCGCCGATCGTTGGTACAGTGAAATCATGTTTGGGAATGGGATGAAGGTGGATTTGGCGTTCTTACGGGTCACCGCTGTGATGGGGGCGATGGCCCTCGCCGCGTGCAGCGGCGACGACATGGCGGGGACGGAGGGCACCGACAGCTCGGGCTCGAGCGGCAGCGAGAGCGGCCAATCGACGGAGAGCACGACCAACAGCACGAACTCGACGACGACGACGACCGACAGCGGCGGCTCCGAGTCGAACTCGATGAGCGGGTCGTCGACGTCGGCCTCGACGACCGAGACGACGACGGACGGGACGGTCTCGACGACGGACTCGACGGACTCGACGTCGAACGGGACGGACTCGACGTCGAACGGGACGGACTCGACGACGAACGGCACCGACACGACGACGATGGGCGCGACGGACTCGACGTCGGACACCGACGCGACGTCGGGCACGGACTCGACGACCGACGCGACGACCGGCGACACGACGGACGGGACGACGGACGGGACGACCGGCGGGGTCGAGCCGCCGCCGGAGTGGCTCCTGAGCATCAACAACAGCACGCGCTACCTGCAGAAGGTCGACATCAACACGGCGCAGACGACCGACCTCTGCAAGCTGCCGAACAACACCTCGTACCCGTCGCTGACCTTCAGCCGCTCGAACATCCTCTTCGCGTCGGCGGGCGGCTCGGCGCTCGACATCATCGATCCCTGCACCTGCGAGGTCACCAAGGTCGGCTCCTACGGCGGCGGGATCTCGGGCGTCAACGGGATCACCTCGGATCAGCAGGTCGACCTCTTCGGCGTCTCCAGCGGCATCAACGCGACGATCGCGATCGACAGCAACAGCGGCGTCGCCGCGGTCGTCGGCCCGCTCGGCTACAACTGGGGCACCGGCGGCGCGACCTGGTCCGACGCGATCCAGAAGCTCTACGCGATCAACGGCTCGACGGACTTCCTCTACACCGTCGATCCGGGGACCGGGGCGGCGACCGAGCTCGTCAAGATGAACTACAACTTCGGCACCGTCGGCATCGAGCTGCACCCGGGCAACGGGGTGATCTACGCGTGCAGCAGCGCCCCGGACCTCTTCACCGTCGATCCGAAGAACGGCAACGTGAAGTCGGTCGGCAAGATGGCGCAGACCTCCTGCACCAACCTCGCCGCGCCCTACAAGCCGGTCGCCTGCATCGGCGACTAGCGCCCGTCACGAGCGCGAAGCGTCGCGCCCGTCCTGTCGTCGACAGGGCGGGCGTCGGCGTTCTCGCGGCGCCGCGAGAACGCTCAGGGGCACTTGATCGGGAACTCTTCGGGGAGCGCGTCGATGCTGTCGACGCGGATCGCCGCGAAGGTCGAGCCGGCGAGGTCGAGCTCGGTCGGCTCGGTGACGAGGCCCGTGACGTTGCCGCAGAAGAGGTCGGAGGTCTGGATGAAGCCCTCGAGGGCGATGTCGGCGACGATGTCGGCGCCGAGGATCGGGTTGGCGGCGGCGACGACCTCGACGGTGCCGAGATCGATCTCGAAGCGGCCGGCGTCGGAGACCGCGATGTTCTCGAGGAGGAGGGGATCGCCGACCGGCGTGCGCGGGGTCAGCTTCTCGCCGGGATCGATGGCCAGGGGCTGGAGGCTGAGGGTGAGGGTGCCGCTGCCGTCGTCGTTCTGGACGAGGGTCGACGTCGTGTAGAACTGCAGCGGGAGGTCCTGGGCGCTCGACACGGCGAGGGCGAGGAGGAAGTCGCCGTTGATGTCCTCGAGGGTGCTGGCGAGGTCCATCTTCGGCGGGGGCTCGTTGCGGGCCTCCTCCGAGGCGTCGAGGAACTCCTCGAGGCGCGCGTCGGGATCGGGGCAGCCGACGCCGAGGAGCGCCGCGGCCAGGGTCCACGGGAGGGCCGTCCGGAGCGTCGCTCCGTGTCTGTCGATCTGCGCCTGCATCTTCGGACTCCTTCTGGCCTCGCCGACCGTCGGGTCTTCATAGTAGAGTCTCGGCGAGGGCCCGCACAAGGAGGCGGGCGGAGGTGCCAGGCATGGTTCGACGCGACGCGAAGGCTCGGTGTGCGAGGCGAGGGCAGGGGATCCGCCGCGGACTCGCCGTCATCGGCGGCGGAGGGCTCGGGATCCTGACGGCGCTCGCGGCCGGCGACGCGGCGGCGTCGGGGCTGTCGGCGGCCCGCTTCGGCGGCGAGCACGGCCACCCGACGGCCGACAACCCGTCGGCGATCTACTACAACCCCGCCGGCATCGCCCTGTCGCGCGGCACCCGGGTGATGGTCGACGGGACCATGGTGATGCGCTGGGCGGGCTACGATCGCCCGGCGTCGGCGGTCTCGTCGGACACCTCCCTCGACCTCGCGCCGGGGGCCAACGACGGCAAGGCGACCCTCTTCAACGTCCTCGCGGCGCCCTTCGCCGGCGTCACCTCAGACTTCGGGACCAAGGTCTTCCACGCCGGCCTCGCCTGGTACTACCCCTTCGGCGGCTCGGCGTCGTGGGATCGCAACCCGAAGTACGCGAACAACGCAGACTTCCCCGGGGCCGTCGACGGCACCCAGCGCTGGTACACGATCGACGGCTCGCTGCGATCGATGTACCTGACCGGCGCCGTCGGCTTCAACATCCCCAAGCTCGGCCTGAGCATCGGCGCGACCGGCTCGGCGATCCGCAGCGAGGTCCACACGATCCGGGCGCGCAACGCCGACGGCACTGACGACCTCGTCATCGGCGACTCCGTCGACAACGCGACGCTCAAGGAGGGCCGCTCGCTGATCGACGTCGGCGGCTGGCAGGGCGGCTTCTCGGTCGGCGCGATCTGGAACCTCCACGACGTCTTCTGGGTCGGCGCCTCCTACACGAGCCAGCCCAACGTCACTGGCGGCATGCGCCTGCGCGGCACCCTGACCAACGTCCTCGCGCTCACCGATCCGCTGAGCCAGCAGGTCGAGCTCACCCAGACCCTGCCGGACATCGCCCGCCTCGGCTTCCGCGTGCGCCCGACCCCCCGCGTCGAGCTCCGCCTCTTCGCCGATTACACGCGCTGGTCCGTCTTCGACAAGCAGTGCGTCCTCGACCTCGACAACCCGGATCGCAACTGCGACTACGCGAACGAGGCCAACGCCTTCAGCGATCCGGGCTCCTACGGCGTCGCGGGCGACAACAGCGGCGTCGTCCAGCACCTCCCGCGCTTCTGGAAGGACGGCGGCGGCGTCCGCCTCGGCGCCTCCTACTGGTTCCTGCCAAACCTCGAGGGCTACGTCGGCGGCGGCTACGACTCGTCGGCGGTGCCGGTCCAGACCCTCGACCCGGCGCTGATGGACATGGACAAGGGGACGGTGTCGATCGGCGCCCGCTGGCAGATCGTCCCGCAGGTCGCGATCGCGCTGACGTCGACGCAGGTGATCTTCCGCAAGGTCGACACCGCCGGCAAGAGCCTCCTCAACGAGTGGCAGCCGCCGACCCGCCAGGCGGGGGCCGACGGCGTCTACACCCAGTTCTTCTCGCTCCTCAACCTCTACGCCGACCTGCGCTTCTAGTCAGGCTAGAAGCCGCAGCAGGTCTCCGCCTTGTCGGCGAGGGCGAAGAGGTCGACGTCCGCGGAGCAGATGTCATTGGCGCAGGTGTCGGTCTCGACGCCGTCGACGAAGCAGACGCAGCCGTCGGCGTCGCAGCTCATCGTCTTGACGGTGCCGTCGGTGCAGTCGTACTGGAAGCTGCAGACCTCGGCGCCCTCCTCGGCGCTGCCGTCGCACTGGACGGGGTCGCAGACCTCGACGATCGCGCCCAGGAGGTCGAGGCAGGCCACGTCCTCGAAGGTCTCGCAGCTCTGCGCGGCCTCGCATTCGAGGTAGGCGATCGACGCGTCGGCGCAGGCTTGGGTCCCGTCGGGGAAGGTCAGGCCCTCGAGGCAGTTGGCGACGCACTCCTCGTGGGTGATCCGGTCGTCGATGCAGGCGATGCCCGTGTCGCAGTACGCAGAGCACGCCTCGTCGAGCGTGCCGGCGCCGCCGGAGGTCCCCGAGGTCTCCGTGCCGGCGCTCGTCGTCTCCGAGGTCGTCGACGTCGACGCGCTGTCCGAGCCGGTGCCGGCGCTCGAGCTGTCGCTGTCGGTGCCGGTGTCCGTGGCCGAGCCTGTGGTCGACCCGCTCGTGGTCGGGGTCGTCGTCGCCGAGGTGCTGTCGGTGCCGTCGGTGCCGGCGTCATCGCCGGAGCAGGCCGCGAGCGCGAAGACGAGGGCGATCCAAGGGGTATGAGTCCATCGCATGGATCGACCCTAGCACCGGCCTCGGCGCCGCTCTTCGCCGTTTTAACGCGGCCCGCCGGCCGCCGCTAGCGGAAGGGCCCGGCGTGGAACCACAGGTTGAAGGCCCACTTCGTCCCGCGCTCGACGGGGCAGCCGGCGTGGAGGCTGTCCGGGTGGCGGGTGTCGGTGTCCTTGTGGCAGTTGTGGAAGACGAGGACGCGGCCGCGCTTCGGCGCGACCTTGAGGTCGAGCTTCGGGAAGGCGGTCGCGCCCCCGGCCTCGACGTCGCAGAGGTAGGCGAGGAGCGTCGCCAGGCGCTGGCCGCCGCGGGCGCAGCAGCGCTGGCCGCGGGGCGTGCTGAGGTCGTAGGCGTCGAAGTGCGAGCGGTACTCCTGACCGACCTCGTAGGCGATCACCTGCAGCGACTCGGCGTGGTGGAGCGGCAGACCGACGAGGTCGGCGAGCGCCGCCGAGATCCGGGCGGTGGTCGGCGTCGCGTCGTGCGGGACCCAGACGACGTCGTTGGTCCGACCGGCGGACTTGCGCCCGCTCTGGGCGCCGCTGACCTCGGCCCGCCTCCGCTTTGGCGCGGCGAGGGAGATGATGTGCTCGCAGACCTCCTCGTCGAGCAGGTCGTCGACGGAGAAGATCAGCGGCTTCTCGTGCAGGACGTCCGCGGTCGGCGGCGGCGGCTTGAGTGCGGGCAAGATCATCAGCGGCCGCGACCCTAGCACAGGGTCGCGGCCGCTCTGAGGTCTGCGACGGCGGCGGACCACGCTAGTGCTGCGTCTTCGGCAGGCTCTCGAGGATCCGCGTGAACTCGGGGTGGTTCGGGATCATCTTGAGCGCGGCCTCGCACACCTGGCGGGACTCGTCGAAGAGGTTGGCGTCGCGCATGCACGAGGCGAGGTTGACGACCGGCTCGATCTCGCGCGGGTTGAGGGCGACGACCACCCGGAGGTGCTCGACGGCCTCGCGCGGGCGCCCCTGCTTGCGCAGGATCGCCGCGATCAGCGAGCGGATCTCGAGGTCGTTCGGGCGCAGGCGGACGGCGTCCATCAGGTGCGCGAGCGCGGCCCCGTCGCCCTCCTTGCCGCGGACGGCGAGGGCGAGCATCAGGTGCGGCTGCCAGTAGCGCGGCTCGCGGGCGATGATCTCGCGGAGGAAGACCGAGGCCTCGGTCTGGGCGCCGACGTCGTTGGAGCGGACCTTGTCGATCGCCTCGTCATAGCGATCCTCGAAGTCCTCGACGTTGAGGGCGAGGAGCGAGCGGCGGGCGAAGGCGTCGTCGTCGAGGCTGCGGCCGCCGATCTGGAGGACCTGCTCGAGGTAGGGGCGGGCGGCCTCGGGGTTGTCGCCCTCGAGGTACATCGAGGCGACGTAGCGGAGGACGCCGGGGTTGCCGCTGTGGCGCTCGGCGGCCCGCAGCAGGAGCTTGGTCGCCTCCTCGATCTTCTCCTCCTCGTGGAGGTCGAGGAGCATGTCGAGGACGCTCTTGTGGATCTGCGGGCGGTCGATGGCCTCGCCGAGGAGCTGGAGCGCCTCCTGCTGGTTCTCGCCGATCTCGTCGTCGTCGCCGTCGCGATCCCAGAGGACGTTGGCGAGGTCGCCGTAGGCGCTCGGCACCTTGCCCTCCTCGATCGACCGGCGGAGGAAGGGCTCGGCCTCGTCGAACTGGTCGTTCTCGATCATCAGCGACGCGAGCTGGGCGAGGACCACCGGGCCCTCGTTGCCGTTCTCGACGCAGAACTGCGCGACCTTGAAGGCGTTCTCGCTGTCGCCGGCCGAGCGCAGGGCGTCGATCATCCCGGCGGCCACGGCGACGTTCTGCGGCCCGAGGTTGATCGCCTGCTGGTAGGCCGAGATCGACCCGCCGATGTCGCCGACGCGGCGGAGGACGAGGGCGAGGTGGTGCCAGGCGCCCTGGTCCTTCTCGCGCTTCTGGGCGGCGAGCTGGAGGGCCTGGATCGACAGCGGGATGGCCCCCTGGTCGGGCTGGCCGGAGACGAGGATGTCGGTCATCGCGTGGATCGCCGACATCGCCACGTCCATCTGCGGCGCCCGGTTGATCGCGTCGATCAGCGGCGCCAGGAGCTGCTGCGAGGTCGTCGGCACGCAGCGGCCCTGGAGGGCGCTGAGGTTGCCGAGGCCGACGAGGAAGGAGACCAGCGCCTGGACGTTGTCGGTGCCGAAGTCTTGGGTCCAGTCCTCGCTGTCGACCTCGACGCCGAGCTCGCCGCCGATGTCGACGAGGAGGGTGTGGAGGTGCGCGGCCATCTCGGGCGGCGTGCCCTCGAAGGTCCAGCTCTTGCGGACGCTCAGGGTGCCGGCGCCCTGATCGACGTCGATGAAGCGGGCCTCCCAGGCGAGGCGCTCGTCCTCGACCTTCATGTCGACGAGGAGGCCCTTCGCGGCGTTGGGGAAGCGGCCGATGCCCTCGAGGGCGCGCTCATCGGTCCACGGCTCGCGGAAGACCATCAGCGCCGGGACCTTGCGGCCGTTTTGCTCGTGGAGGGCGGTGAAGACGGGGGCGGCCGCCTTGGCGTCGTGCTGGGCGAGCTCCTGGGCGATCCAGCGCTGGATGCCCATCGCCAGCGGCGCGCCCTTGCCCTCGTTGATGCAGGCGATCGGCAGGACGACGAAGTCGATCTGCTTCGCGGCCGCTTGGACGTCCTCGTCGCTGGGCTCACCCTCGCCCTCGTCGCCGATGGTCAGATCCTGGTCTTCGCTGTCGAATTGCTCGTTGTCGCCGGCCATATGGCGCGCAAGCCTGCCCCATGGCGGCGGGGGGCGCAAGGGCGGCTTGCCGCGGCGGCGTGCGGTTACGCCGCGGGTCTGCGCGAGCGCACACGAGACTTTCGCCACGGCCTGCTATCGTTGGCGGCGATGCGCCGGCGGCGTCTCCCCCTGCGTCGCGGGCCGTGGCTCGCGCTCGCCGGCCTGATGGCCTCGGCGGCCTGCGACACGCCGACCGTCGACGCCCGCGCGGTCTGGCTCGACGGGGAGCACGTCGGCGACGCGCGCACGCTCCACGTCTACAGCCGCGGCGCGATCGAGACGGCGACGCTGACGGCCGCGGGGATCTTCGGCTCGACGCGGCAGGCGCTTGTCCTCGAGCTCGCGCCGCGCGGCGGCGGGGCCCTGGTGATGCTCGGCGATCCGGCGCCGCTCCTCGCCGTCGGCGCGTCGTCGCTGCGCGCGGCCTACCTCGACTTCGAGGGCCGGCGGGCGCTGCCCTTCGCGCTGCCCCTCGGATTGCGGGCGCCGACGCCCTTCTTCAGCCGCCGCGGCGACGCCCTCGCGTGGGTCGACGCCTGCGCCGGCGAGCTCGACGTCCTCGCGTTGGCGCCGGGCTACGCCCACATCGTCGGCGACGGCGACGGCGGGCGCCGCCTCGAGTACGCGCGCGTCGATCTCGGCGCCGACGATCCGCGCTGCCTGCCGCGCTGGGGAGCCGCGAGCGCCGCGGACGCGCCGGTGCTCTTCGCGATCGCGGGCTTCGACGACGGCAACGTCGTGATCCCGGCGGCGGGCGCCGAGGTGATCGCCACGCGCTACGCCGGCGAGGGCGGGGCGAAGCCGACGAAGATCGAGGAGCTCGGCCGCGGCTACCTCGATCCGGCGATCGTCAACGGCCGGCCGCTCGCGTGCACGTCGTCGGTCGGCTGCCTCGGCCTCGTCGATCCCGACGGGGAGTCGGTGTCAATTGTCGGCGGCGCCGACGAGGCGTGTCGGATCCAGCGGTGGTCGTGGGTGCCGGAGGTCGGCGAGGACGGGACGCTGGCGATCCCGCCGGCGGCCTGCGTGTGGAAGGGGAGCGGGGACGTCCTCGCCGCGATCTCGCCGCGCCACTACGTCATCGGCCGCGACGATCGGATCCTCCGCCTCGACTGGACGACCGGCGAGGAGGTCGGCCTGCCTGTGCTCGGCGACGGCCTCCTCGGCGCTGGCGGCTACAGCTGGCAGCTCAGCCACGACGGCCGCGCGGTCACGGCGGTGTCGGCCACCGGCTTCATGGTCCGCCTCGATCCGGAGCACGTCGAGGTCGTCAACATCGTCCAGGTGCTCTGCGCGGCCGAGCGCGCGCCGGTGCTCTCGCCCTCGGGGCGGTGGGCGGCGTGGACCTGCGCGACGGTGGTGAACGACGGCCTCGACGGCGGCGAGGAGCTCGACGGCGAGAGCAGCCCGCTCGGCACCGTCGTCCGCGCCTCGGTCGGCGGTCTCGAGCGCTACGACGGCGTGCCGATGTGGGCGGTGGCGATCGACGACGGCGGCGAGCTGCTCCTCTACAGCCGCGCCGACGCGGTGGTGAACGACGACCTCGGGCAGCCGGCCGTGTCGCCGCGCAACCTCTATGTCCTCGGCAGCGACGGCGAGCTCTCGCGCGTCGACACCCTGGAGCCGGATCCGGAGCTCAGCGCGGATCTCGACGGGCGCCTGCGCTGGATGACGGCGTCGCCGCTCTAGGGCGGCTGCGCGCTCGCTTGCGATCAGCGGCGGCTGCCTTCGCTGCGCCAGGCGAGCGCGGCGGCGGCGATCAAGCCGACGGCCTGGGCGGCCGCGAGGGCGCCGGCGAGGCCGAGCGCGAGCCAGCCGACGATCCCCTCGTCGTCCATCCGCGCGAAGCTCGGCTGGAGCTCGGCGAGCAGCAGGCCGAGGCTGAGGAGATCGACGAAGAGGAGGCCGACGAGCGCGGTCGAGAGCGTGTGGACGCCCCGCTCGCCCCGGCCCCAGGTGCGCAGGAAGAGGCCGGCGAGGAGGGCGACGGCGACGATCACGACGGAGGAGGTGGCGATGATGTGGGCGCTCTCCTCTCCCTTTGCGAGGGCGGCGAGGAGGGCGAAGAGCGCGCCCGAGGCGACGACGACCGCGAGGGCGTTGCTCAGGCGCAGGCTCGTCTTCGTCACGGTCCTAACGATAGCCGGCGGAGACGGCGGCGCCGCGCCGACCTCCCGGCAAAATCCGCGACCGCTCGCAGACGCGGCCGCGACCTCGTCATTCGCGGTCGTCTGCGGGGTAGGATCGCGGCGTGGCCAGGCGTCACGCCGATCTCGACCCCGCCGTGCTCCGCCGCGCCGTGAAGCTCGCGCTGCTCCCGGGGGTCACGCGCACGCAGGTCGGCATCGATGTCTCTCCTCCGTCACGAACCGCCAAGCGAGCAGAGTGACGATGAGCCAAACTCTGGCCTCCTGGGAACGGTCAAGTGGATGGCGCTGAACGCCACGCACATCGGGCGCAAAGGGGAGAACGACGGGCTGAGCAGCGCCCGCTACATCCGGACCGGACCGGCCAGAGCGGCGTCTGCGGTGTCGGGCTCTGGAGGTCACGGACCCCTTCTCGGGCGAGGTCATCATCGGCGGCGACTCTAGCCGCGACCGCGCGACGAGGAGCTAGGAGGATCCGCCTGTACTTCGTCGGCGTGTGCTCGTCGCAGCTCGTCGCACTGGACGTCGACCGCCGACTCCGGGAGACGCGCGACGAAGTGGCGACAGCGGGTGACGACGCCGTCGCCGTCGAAGTCGATCCGCGTGCCGTCGATCTCGACGAGGGGGTAGTGGAGCGCGCTCGGGCGCCGCTCGTCGAGCCAGCGCTGGATCGTCTCCCGGTCGCCGCCGGCCTCGAGCATCCGCCGAGCGAGGCGCTCACGGTCGATCGTCCGCGCGCAGGCCCGCTCGCAGACGCACAGCGATTGTTCGCGCGGCGTGTCGGGGCGCTCTGGGTGGCAGCGCTCCGTCGTGTCGTCATGGTCGTTCGTCGGCGCGGCCTCGGCCTCGGGGGGCGGCTCGCGGCGGTGGGCGGTGAGGAGCTCGAGGACCTCGGGCTCGATGACGGCGTCGCTCGGCGCCTCGCCGTCACCGCGGGCGACGGTCACCGTCGCCCGCGGAGGTGCGGGGACCGGCGCCGGCGCAGGTGCAGGGGCAGGGGAAGGGGCAGGAGAGGCCGCGCAGGCGAGCGCGAGCCACGGCCCGAGGATCCACCCGCAGCGTCGTCCAGCGCGGCCGCGGAGCGTCATGGGGCGCGACCCATCGCCTCAGCCCACGCGACGATCGCGGGCGTCCAGCGCCAGCCGCGCGAGCTCGCCGTCGACGGTCGGGTCGAGGCGATGACCGAGGTAGAAGAGCTTGCTGAGGACGTAGGCGGCCATCTCCGGCTCGCGCTGGGCGAGGGCGACGAGCGTGTGCACCGTCGGGTGATCGGCGTTGATCACCAGGACCCGCTTGCGCGAGAGGAAGCCGGAGCCGAGCTCGCGGACGTCGGCGACCTCGTCGAGATCGCCGAAGCGCCGCTGGGTGATCGCCACCCACTCGCCGATCGCCGACTCGGGGTAGGCGAAGTGGCCGATGGCGACGCCGCTGAGCTTGCCGCCCTGGGCCCGCAGGAGCTCCTCGGTCGCCAGCGTCAGCGGCCGCCAGCGCTCGGCCTCGATGTCGTCGTGGGCGGGCAGCGGCGTGCAGAAGCGCTCGCCCACGGCGGCCAGCGGATCGCCGCGGAAGGCCGCGAGGAGCTCGCGCACCGGCGCCTCCGGGGGGGCGAGGAGGACCATGCGATCGCGGCCCTCTACAGCGTCGGTGAGCGGCGATCGGCTCGCGGCGAGGAGCGGTCGATCGCCGCGCATCGCCCGACGCAGCGCCGCCAACGTGACGCCCTGGCCGCTCGGCGTCGACGCGACGCGGGTGTTCTCCGGGCCGTCCGCGAGCGCGCCGTAGTAGCGCAGGTGCCAGGCGGCCGCGCGGTAGAGGTAGCGCAGGCGCTCGGGGTCGACGTCCGGGTCGCCGACGGCCGCGCCGATCGCCGCGAAGAGGGCGTCGGCGAGCGGCCCGCGGATCAGCTTGCCGACCTTGTCGCGCACCCGGTGGTAGCCGCGGTCTTGGATCACGTTGTCGCGGGTCAGGGTGTGCTCGAGGAGGTCCGACGAGACCTTGAAGTGGATCCCCTCGTAGTGCTCGCCCTCGCCCTCGAGGAGCGTGAGGCCGCGGTTGTAGAAGCCGAAGAACGAGCTCTCGTCGGCCGGGTGGGCGACGACGTAGATCGACGCGTCCTCCTCGTGGCGGATCTTGATCGGCGCGTCGAGGTCGAAGGGCTCGACGATCGGCTCGTCCTCGAAGCGGACGTCGCCGTGGGTGTGCTTGCACCAATAGCGGATGACGTCGCGCGAGCGCCTGACGAGGTCGTCGTGCTCGTCGCGGGTCGTCCGCTTGTAGATCCGGATCTTCGTGCCGTCGACCGGCTGCTCGAGGCGGCGCAGCTCGAACTTCTTGTCGGCGGTGAAGAGCACGCGCCAGTGCTCGCCCTCGCGCGAGGTGTCGATGCACACGAGCTCCGGCTCGGTGGCGAAGACCGAGACGAAGCCGATGCCGAACTTGCCGATCTTCGTGCGGTCGCCGTCCTTCGACGACGAGAACAGCCGGGTCAGGCGCCTCTCGATGATCTCGCGGGTCATCCCGGCGCCCCAGTCGTCGATGTGGATGATCGTCACGCCGCTGTCGCCCTCCGTACCCTCCTCAAAGGTCAGGTAGATCTCGACCTCCTGGGAGCCGGCGTCGAGGGCGTTCTGGATGACCTCGCGGTAGAAGGAGAGGGGATCGGCGAACTGGTGGATCAGCTTGTCGAGGGCGTCCGAGACCTTGAGCTGCGCGGGCTCCGTCATCGCAAGCGATGCTAACAGCCCGCGGCGAGGGTCTGCACGCGCTCTCGCCCGGGAGCCAGCGGGCGACTGCGGCGGGCGAGAGGCCACATCGACGCTCGTCGCTGGCTGGGACCGTGTCGGGCGGGCGGACGCCGGGCGTGATCGAGCGCGGCGAGCCGACGCCGGCGCGCCGAAGCGCGGTTGTCCGCGCGCGACAGGCCGGAGCGCGTCACCTGGCGGGGGAGCGGCGTCGGCTCGCCGCGTCGGGCGGCGCGGTCATCCGTGTGTGCGCCGAGCTGGAGCGCGTCGTGCCGGCGCTTCGTGGTGTGAGCGGCGGTGTGCTTCGGCGGAGCGGGCTCGCCCTGTGCCTGTTTCGACGAAATGGTCCCGGCAACGTCGTTTGGGAGGGAGCGCGAGCGAGGGGCCGGCGTCGTCCACGAGCCGCTGTCGCCCGCCGCGGCGGGCGGATACTCTCGCCGCCATGCGTGCCGTCCTCGTCACCCCCGACTGCCCCGCGCGCCTCGCCCTCGGTGAGGTCGCCGAGCCCGATCCGCGCCGCGACGAGGCCGTCGTCGCCGTCCGGGCCATCTCCCTCAACCGCGGCGAGGTCCGCTTCGCCCAGACCAAGGAGCCCGGGGCGCGGACCGGCTGGGACATCGCCGGCGTCGTCGAGCGGGCGGCCGCCGACGGCCGCGGTCCGGCGGTCGGTGAGCGCGTCGTCGCCTTCCTCCCCAACGCCGACGGGTGGGCCGAGCGCGTCGCCGTCGAGACCTCGCTCCTCGCGCGGATCCCCGACGGCGTCTCCGACGAGGTCGCCGCGGCGCTCCCCGTCGCCGGCCTGACGGCGCTGCGCGGCCTCGACAAGGGCGTCCGCCTGGTCGGGCGGCGCGTGGCGATCACCGGGGCGACGGGCGGCGTCGGCGGCTTCGCGGTCCAGATCGCCCGGGCGATGGGCGCCGAGGTCGTCGCCCAGGTCCGCCGCGCGTCGCAGGTCGACGGCGTCAAGGCGCTGGGCGCCGACCACGTCGTCGTCGGCGAGTCGTCCGCGTGCTTCGCCGACCTCGCGCCCTACGGCCTCGCCCTCGACGGCCTCGGCGGCGAGATGATCGCCGGCCTCGTCGCCATGCTCGATCGCCACGGCGTCGCCGTCACCTACGGCGGCACCGCGTCCTTCACCACGAGCTTCGGCGTCTACAGCCTCACCCGCACCGCCAGCCTCTACGGCTTCATGCTCCACGCCGAGCTCGCGGAGGAGCCCGGCGGCGTCAGCCTCGGGCGCATGCTGAACCTCGTCGAGCGCGGCCTCGTGCGCGTCGACATCGGCCGCCGCGGGAGCTGGCGCGAGATCGGCGAGGCCGCGCAGGCGCTCACGGATCGCGCCTTCACCGGCAAGGCCGTGCTGAGCGTCGAATAGCTCGACGATCGGCTCCCGCGGCCTCCCTAGAGCTTCGTGCCGACGATCCGCAGATCGCTGAAGACCCAGCCGACGGGCGAGGTCTCGATCTCGTTGGGCGGCGCGGCGCCGAGCTCGAGGTAGAAGCCGGACGCGAGGTGCTCCGCGGGGTCGAGGTAGGCGACGTCGCCGACCCTCTCGGCGACGACCTCACCGTCCTTCACGAGGGCGCAGCGCTGCTCGTGGAGGAGGCCGTCGAGGGAGCACTCGAGGCGCAGCTCGCCGCCCTCCTGCCACGCGTAGCCGCCGGACCAGCTCGTGTAGCTCATGTAGCCCATGGCGATCGCCTCGCGGCCGAACATCCGGAAGTGCGGGCTCTTCTTCGCGGCGAAGGTCACCGCCGCGGCGCCCATCAGGTAGCGCTGGTAGGACTGCGCTTGGTTGGCGCGGAAGAGGCCGAAGAGGATGTGCTCGGTGCGGTCGGGGTCGCCGGGATCGGGGAGCTCGGGCTGCCAGCCGCCGACGGTGAGGTCGACCTTGAGCTCGAGGCGGCTGTAGGCGACGCCGTCTGTGCCGAAGTCGAGATGCAGATCCATCATCTCCGGGGTCGGGATGAAGACCTCGCCGGGGATCTCGAGGAGAACCTCCTGTTCGGGCTCGAGGTCGCCGGTCGTGTCACCCGTGGTGTCGGTGTCGCCGGTGGTGTCGGTGCTGCTCGTCGGAGCGGCGCCGGTGGTCGTGTCGTTCGCCGTCGTGTCGAGGGTCGCCCCGCCGGTCGACGCGGCGGTCGTGCTCGAGCTCGTGGCGCCCGTGCTTGTCGAGCTTGTCGAGCTTGTCGAGCTTGTCGAGCCCGTTGAGCCTGTCGTCGCGGAGGTCGATGTCGTCGTCGTCTCCTCGGCGTCCGGCTCCCCGGCGCAGGCGAGGCCGACGGAGAGCACCACCACGGAGAGCCACTGCGGAGCGAGGGCGCGCATTCGCGCATCGTACCAGAGCGCCGCCGGTCGGTGGTCTAGGGCCGCGGCGAACGCTCGGACAGCCGCCTAGCCGTGCGCCAGCTCGACGATCCGCGTCATCATCCGCTCGACCTCGGCCTCGGTCGTGTAGAAGTGCGGCCCCAGGCGCAGGCCGCACTTCGGCCGCCAGTCGAGCTTGTAGTCCTCCTCGATCAGGCGCTTGCAGGCGTTCTCGCTGGTCGGGAAGTCGACGGCGACGAACCCCGAGCGCCTGCTGTCGTCGAGCGGCGAGTGGACGGTGAGGCCGGCCGCCTGGGCGCGGTCGATGATGATCCGCGAGAGCGCCAGGTTGTGCGCGCGGATCCGCGGGAGGCCGACCTCGTGGAGGTTCTTGTAGGCCGCGCGGGCGACGTAGTAGGCGGGGATCGACGGCGTCCCGCCCATGAAGTGCCAGTTGCCGCGGGCGTACTCGATCGGCGCTGGCTCGAAGGAGAAGGGGCGGGCGTGGCCCATCCAGCCGGTGATCCGCGGGCGCAGGCGATCGCGCAGCTCCGGCTTCATCCACATGAAGGCCGTCCCCGGGCCGCCGCAGAGCCACTTGTGGCTGCCGCAGACGACGATGTCGGCGTCCCAGTCGGCGACGTCGATCGGCACGGCGCCGACGGTCTGGTAGGCGTCGACCATGACGATCGCGCCGACCTCGCGGGCCCGGGCGCAGATCGCCTTGACGTCCTGGAGGGCGCCGGAGACGTAGATTCCGTGGCTTATCGGCACGATCAGCGTCTCCTCGTCGATCGCCTCGAGGATCCGCTCGGTCGGCACCGTCATGCCGTCGTCGGAGGGGACGAGCTGGAGGCGGGCGCCGAGCTCCTGGTGGCGCTCCCAGACGTAGATCACGTTGGGGAATTGCAGCGCCTCCATGACCACCTTGTTGCGGGCGCCGGAGAAGTCGAGGCACGAGGCGATCTGCGCCTGGAAGAAGGCGACGTTCTGGTTGAGGATCGTCTGCCCCGCCGGCGCGCCGATGAAGCGGGCCGCGGCGTCGCTGACCTCGTCGACGACCTTCACCCACTCGCCCCAGACCTCGACGCCCTCGCGCTCCCAGTCGCCGGCGTAGCGCGCAAGTTCCTCCTTCGCCTGCCGCGGCATCGCCCCCATGCTGTTGGAGTTCATGTAGGTCGTGCGGCTGAGGATCGGGTAGTCCTCGCGGTAGCGGGCGAGGCTGGGATCGACGGCCGGGGTGATCGTGCTCTGCATGCTCTTCCTCGGTTTCTCTGCTAGCTAGGCGGTGCGCGGGGGCTCACTTCGAGCGGTAGGGGGCGAAGCGCTGGCGGCTGCGGCGGCGGGCGTTGAGCTCGCGCAGCTCGCGATCGCTGTAGGCCTTGGCTGTCCCTTTGGGCAGGGACGTGCGGATGAAGTCCTCGATCCTGCGCCGCGCCTTCTCGGCGATGTCGATGCGCGTGCGATCGATGGCGGAGAGCGCCTCCTCGGGGACCTCGCCGGCGTCGACGGCGAAGGACTCGTCGCACTCGTCCCAGCGCTCGAAGAGGAGCTCGCGGCGGGCGGCGACGGGCGACGCCTGCTCGGCCCAGATCGCCTCGAGCTCGCCGCCGAGCGCCGCGAAGCGCGTGGCCAGGAGCTCGCGGTTGAACTGGATCGCCATGGCGATCCGGACCTCGCGGGTGCGGGCGAGCAGCTCCGCCTTGGCCCGGGCGTCGCGGTCGATCCCCTGGAGGGCCATCACCCACTCGGCGGGGCCGGTCACGGACATGCCGTTCGGCGTGAAGAGGCCGACCGGCGCGCCGCCGAACTTGCCGCGCTGAGTGTTGCGGTTGTCGGGGCGCTTCCAGCGGTCGGCGAAGTGGACGGTGCCGTCGGCGTTGAAGACCGCGGTGAAGCGCCGGTAGGGGTCGACGTAGAGGTAGGAGCCGTCGCTCTGGCGGCGCAGGCCGAGGTTGGCCTTGCCGCGCTCGCCCTCGCCGATCTCGGGCATCGGCCCGTCGAAGGCGAGGCGCGGCGGCGGGGCCTGGCTGGCGCTCGCGGGCGCCGACGTCGGCGCGGGGTTCTCGGCGGGCGGCGACTCGGGCTTCTTCTCGGCGGCGCCGCGCTGGGTCTGTCCGCTCGCGCCTTGGGACTGCGAGGCCGTGGGCGGCGGGGCGGGGCCCTCGACCAGGCCCGGGCTCGCGGTCGCGTCGGCGCTCACGAGGCCGACGACCAGCGCGAAGACGCAAAACAAGACGCCGCGCGCCTGCCGGTGGCGGCGCGCGGCGCAATTCGTCGTCGACGCGATCACCGACCCCGCGCGCGGGACCCGGCGTTTGTTCGCGTCGACGCCAAGCACGATGGCCTAGGCCTCCTCGTCGAGGAAGGCGCGGTAGGCCTCGGCGTTCATCAGGCTGTCGAGCTGGCCGGCGTCGCTGAGGCGGACCTTGATCATCCAGCCGGCGCCGTAGGGATCGTCGTTGACCGTCTCCGGGGCGTCGGCGAGCGCCTCGTTGGTCTCGGTGACCTCGCCGTCGACCGGCGAGAAGAGCTCGGAGACCGCCTTGACCGAGTCGATGTCGCCGGCGCGCTCGCCCGCGTTGACCTCGTCGCCGGGCTCCGGGAGGGTGAGCATCGTGATGTCGCCGAGCTGCTCGACGGCGTGGGCGGTGATGCCGAGGGTGATGGTCTCGCCATCGCGGCGGACCCACTCGTGCTCCTTGGTGTAGAGGAGCTCCGCGGGGATTTGGTCGTGCATCGTGCCTGTACCTGCCTTCGTCGTAGTGATCGTGTTGTCGCGCTAGGAGGCGGCGCTCGGCCGCTTGTAGAAGGGTCCCTTGACGATCTTGGCCTCGAGGATCTTGCCGCGCTGGCGGATCCGCAGGGTCTTGCCGATCTTGGCCATCGCCGCGGGCACGTAGCCCATGCCGACCGCGCCGCCGACGGTCGGCGCGGGGCCGCCGCTGGTGACCTCGCCGACGACGTTGTCGTCGCTGTCGAGGATCTCGGCGCCGTGGCGGAGGATCCCGCGCGAGGTCACCGTGAAGCCGATCAGCTTGCGCGCGAGCCCGTCGGCCTTCTGCTTGGCGAGGGCCTCGGCGCCGACGAAGGGGACGCCGGCGTCGACCTTGCCGAGCTTGACCACCCAGCCGAGGCCGGCCTCGAGGGGCGAGGTCGTGGCGTCGATGTCGTTGCCGTAGAGGCACAGGCGCGCCTCGAGGCGGAGGGTGTCGCGGGCGCCGAGGCCGATCGGCGCGGCGCCGGCGTCGAGGAGCGCCTGCCAGACGCCGGCCGCCTCGTCGGCGGCGACGAAGAGCTCGAAGCCGTCCTCGCCGGTGTAGCCGGTGCGGGCGGCGACGACCGTCGTGTTGCCGATCTTCGCGTTGGCGAAGCAGAAGGAGCCGACGTCCCCCAGATGCTCGCCGGCGAGGCGGGCGACGAGGTCGACCGCCTGCGGCCCCTGGACGGCGATCAGCGCGGTCTCGTCCGAGCGGTTGACGATGTCGCAGAGGTCGCCCGCGTGCGCTTTGAAGTGGGCGAAGTCCTTGTCGATGTTGCTCGCGTTGACGACGATCCGCACGAGCTCGGGGCCGAAGCGGTAGACGATGCAGTCGTCGACGATGCCGCCGTCGGGGTAGCAGACCGCGGTGTAGAGCGCCTGGCCCTCCTTGAGGCGGCTCGCGTCGTTGGTGATCAGGCGTTGGACCGCGGCGAGCGCGTCGATGCCGACGAAGTCGATCTCCCCCATGTGCGAGACGTCGAAGATCCCGACGCCGTCGCGGACCTGGCGGTGCTCGGCGAGGATCCCCTCGTACTGCAGCGGCATGTGCC
>JAGQIT010000158.1 GCA_020431135.1 Myxococcales bacterium
GGATCGCCTCGGCTTCTGGGAGCAGAACGGCTACTCGAATAGCGCCCACCCCTGGCGCAACGATCGCTACTCGCGCCCGCGCTGGTGAGGCTCGGCCTTGAGGGCGACGATCACCGCGTCGCCCTCGAGGCGCTCGATCGCCGCGCCGAGCCCCCAGAGCTCGCGCGTCGGCGTCAGCGGGTTTGGCAGCGCAGCGTAGGGCTGACCCGCCGGCGGGAAGGTGTGGCGACGCGATCGCGGCAGCGCGGCGGAGATCAGCTCGCCCGCGGCCGCGAGCGCGTCGTAGAATTCCGCGGCCCGACGCTCGACATCCGGCGCGGCCGCCCATCGGCTGAGCGCGCCGTCGTGATGGCGGCTATCGGTCATCCAGTAGAAGCAGTGGTAGTGGTGGAGGTCGACGCCCGCGTGGAGGCGGCGCCCGCTCCTTCGCAGCGCCTCGTAGAGGAGCGGGCAGACGCTCGCGCTCCGGCGCACCAGCTCGATCGGTCCGTCCCCCTCGTCGACCCGCCAGGCGATCGTCCGCGCCGGCTCGCTCGGCCGCGGGAGGGCGCCGCGGCGACCTCGCCAGGGCCAGAGGCGGGCGGCGGCCTCACGGGCGAGCGCCTCCGCGGCCTCGAGATCGACCGATGCCAGGGTCAGCGCGGCCCGCAGCGTCGGCGGGTGAGCGCAGCGTCGATCCTCGAGCTCACGCCCGGTGCCATCGCAACGCGGGCAGCGGTCGTAGTGATAGGCGCCGTCGCAGGCCGGACAGCGCCGCTCGACCCGCTCGATGAAGGCGCGCGCGTCGTCAGCCGGCGCGAGGCCGCGGCGGATGAGGTGGTCCCAGGCGATCTCGGCGAAGTCGCGGCGGAGATCCTCGGCGAGGAGCTCCCAGCGCAGCCGCGGCCCGCCGAGGGCCGCGTCGAAGTCGGCGAGGAGCTCAGGCTCGTCGACGAGGAGCTCGCGGCAGGCGGCGACGCGCTCGGCCAGCGCCCGCGCGGGTCGACGATCGGACACGGCCAGACTCTAGCAGGCCGCGGAGCCGCTCCGCGCGGTCTCAAGTCCGTGGGGGGGCGACGCGTCGTATCGCCCTGCCAACGCCTCAAGTACGAGCGGACTGTGCCCGCGCCTGATCGACCTACCCGCGCTCCGCCTGCAGCTTCTTCACGTAGTCGGTGAAGTCAAAGTGGGCGTCGGGGTTGCCCTTGTTGAACCCTGCGCCGTGGAGGTCCTCCTTCGCCCGGATCTCGCGGATGAGCTCGCCAAAGTCGCCCCCCGGCTGGTCCCAGGGGACGCCGTCGGCGGCCTGATTCCACGTCGCCTCGTTCCAGTTCCAGTCGCGCTCACACTCGTGGACCTCGAGGACGCTGGAGGTGTCCGAGTTCGCGAGCCCCTCGTGGCTGTGGATGTGAAGGAAGAGCGTCGCGTCGTCGATCTGCGCGTCGGGCGGGATCTCGCGGATGTCCGCGCGAAACAGCCCCGTGCGCGCCAGCGACTGCTTGACGAGGATCGAGTGGAAGTGCTCCTCGGGGCTGGCTGGCGGCGGGTTGACGATGAAGAAGCCGAAGGCGTTCTCGGCCCCGTCGAGGCCGTGGCGGAACACCGAGGTCTCCTGCTGACCGTCCAAGGACCAGGTCACCTCGAGGCGGGGCTTGTTGGCGTCCTCGCCCTGCCAGTCGAACCAGATCCCGCAGCCGCTGCAGGCCATGACGCTCTGGCGGAAGATCAGGTTAAAATCCATCGGCGGGTAGTCGACCGGACCGCCGGTCGTGTCCCCGGAGGTCGACGTGTCTCCGGTCGAGGCGGAGCCGCTCGAGGTCGTCCCCTCCGAGGTCGAGCCCGTGCTCGACTGCGTCGTCGATCCTCCGGAGGTCGACCCGCCGCTGCTCTCGGAGGTCGACCCTCCGCTGCTGGTGTCGCCCGTGCTGGCGCCCGTGCTGGCGGTCGCGCTGGCGGTCGCGCTGGTCAGTCCAAAGGATGTCTCTGTGGTCGTCGCCTCTGTGGAGGGGTCTCCACACGCGAGGACCGAGAACGCGACGGACACTACGGACACTACGGATACTACGGATACTAGGAGGCGCTGCATCGAATTCTCTCCGGCTTTGTTCGGTTCCCCGGCCCGATGACGATGCTCGTGTGTGGGTCCCTGCGGGAGTCATGTGCGGGCCAGCCCACATGGTCTGCGGGGGACACGGAGGGAGTCTCCTCCGGTCCGAGTCCTCGCGGACCTCCGTCATCACGCAGCTACAGTCGCACAGGAGGGCGCGAATTCGCACGCATTATTAGGGTCTCCTCCTTGCCTCATCTTGTCGAGACCGCAATTTAAACTTCATTCGCGTCTCCGCCTGATTCATCGCATTTCGACCGTCATCCGCCACACGCGACGCTCTTGTGGCGCATACCTCAAGGCGCGCGGAGTTCACCCGCGGCCACCGCATCAGCGGCGCGCGCCCTCTGCGACGACTCCCGCTCCGAGCATATGAAGCCCGCCCCCCCGCGGCCACGGCATCGGCCGCGCTGCCTCTGCGAAGACCCCCGCTCGGAGCACCGTGAGCCGCCCCGTCGGCGCGACTCACCACGATCGAACTAGGAGACGATCGGCAGCGCTCTGCGCCCCGCCGGCCGCGTCCAGCCCTCGGGCGCCGGCGGCCGGTCCTCGTCACGCCCGCCGAGCTCGCGCAGGCCGGCCTCGCGCCAATAGAGGGTGCAGGCGCCCTGGCAAAACTCCGCGTTCGAGCACCCCTGGCAGCTCGGCGGCATCATCTGCTTCTTCCGGAAGAAGCGCGCCGTCTTCGACTGCCAGACCGCGTCGAAGCCGTCGCGCAGGACGTTGCCGAGGCTCTCCTGGTGGTCGAAGCTCGAGCACGGGAGGACGTCGCCGGCCGGGTTGACGTGGATCAGCCCGTCAGCGGCGGCGCAGCCCTGGTTGCCGAGGCCGTGGGCGACGGTGTTGAAGATGCACGCGGGGATCGGCGAGTACCAGATGAACTGGACGTCGCGCGCCCGCGCCCGCGCCTGGACCTTGAGGAGGATCTCGCCCATGTCCGTGTAGCGGAGCTGGAGGCCGTCCTGGGCGCCCTTCGCCGTCCCGCAGGGGAGGACAAAATTCATCGTCAGGCGGCTGAGACCGTGGTCGGCGATGCGATCGACGATCGCCTCGACGTGGTCGACGTTCGAGCGGCTGATCGTCGTGTTCGTGTGCACCCGGATCCCGCGCTCGCGCAGGCGATCGACGGCGGCGAAGAGGCGGCGGAAGGCGCCCTCGCGGCGGACGATGCGGTCGTGGACCGCGGGTGTCGGCCCCTCGAGGCTGAGCTGGGCCGAGTCGAGGCCGGCCTCCGCGAGCCTGTCGACGAGCTTCGGGGTGAGGTTTTGGCCGTTGGAGATGATGTTGACCTTCATCCCCAGCGCCTTGGCGTGGGCGACGAAGCGCGGCAGGGCCGGGCGGATCGTCGGCTCGCCGCCGGTGAAGGAGACGCTCGGACAGCGGCCGTCCCTGCGGATGATGTCGAGCGTCCGGCAGACCTCGTCGTCGCTCATCACCCCGTCCTCGGACCAGCCCTCGGGGAGACCGGTGCGGCTGCAGCCGGCGTAGCAGAACTCGCAGGTCAGGTTGCAGCGGTAGGTCAGGGCGATCTCCGAGATCACCGGATAGGCGCAGTAATCCGACGAGAACGGCTCGTAGACCACGGCCCTGCGCCCGCGCCCCTCGCCGAGGCGGTTCGAGGTGAGGGCCTGGAGGTCGGTGAAGAAGTAGTGGAGCTCGCGGCGGCGCCGCGGGCTGTCGCCCTCGCGGGCGAGCACCTCGGCGATCGTCAGGCCCTCGTCGAAGGTCGCCAGGAGGATCCGAATCGCCGTCCGGTTCATCTTGTGCGGGCTGTTGGGGACGACGATCAGGAGCTCGTCCTCGGGGCGGATCATCACATGCGGCCGCAGGTTCGTGACGAGCTCGTCGACCCAGCGCAGATCGACGGGGTGGGCCTGCTCAGGGCCGAGGTCGACGGCGAGCGGGCCGTCATCAGCCTCGGCGGGCGCGGAGGCGCGGGGGCGGAAGAGGTCGAGGAATCGCATCAAGCCATCCACTTCCCGAGGCGGAGCGCCTCCGTGACGATGAGGCCGATCGACGCGGCGTCGGTGTGCCAGCCGCCGCTGTTGTCGGCGTGTTGGCGGACGACGAGGTAGCGGACGTCGTCGCCGCTCCCGGGCTCAAAGACCACGTCGCCCTTGCGCGGATCGACCATCGGCAGCCGCCGCTCCTTCTTCACCAAGACGACGCAGTAGAGGTACGGATAGTCGATCCCGCGGACGTTGTTCATCGCCACCTGGACCTGGATGCCGATGAAGTCGCCGTCGGGGTCGTCCTTCGGCCGCAGCATCAGGCGGGCGTCGACCGGGTACTTGCCGCGCGGGCCGTCGCGCAGCGCCAGCAGCGGGACGACGTCGAAGCGATCGCCCGCCTGCTCGCGGGCGACCTTCGCCGCGTACTCGAGCGACCCGCCCTTGAGGCGGAGCTCGCTCGGGTTCCAGTTGCTGCGCATGCCGTTGAACCACACCGGCACGAGGAGGCAGAGCGCGACCGCGGCCAGGCGCAGGCCGACGTCTCCCGGGGCGCCGAAGGCCGCCGCGGCGATCAGCGCCCCGACGACGATCGCGACGAAGGAGACGAAGCCGACGCCGCAGCTGATGTCCCATGGCGTGATGTCCCAGCGCTGCCCCTTGGCCTCGAGCTCGCGGATCTGCGCGAACCAGTCCTCGTCGGTCGGCGCCCAGGTCTCGTCGCCGTAGGGGGTCGCCCCGCCCGGCGCCGTGGTCTGCGAGTTCACCCAGAGGAAGAGGTGGGCGAAGACGAGGATCAGCATGCCGAAGACCCCGCCGTTGTCGGTGAAGACGAGGATCCCGGCGCCGACGAGCGCGAAGCTCAGGGCGAGGGCGTAGCGCAGCCCGAGGCCGAAGCTGCCGATCGAGAACTTGAGGCTCGTCGCCTCGTGCGCGGTCGGTCCGATCATCAGTGCGACCCTCCGGAGACGCAGGCCGAGTGGCACGCCGAATGGCACGCCGAGTGGCACGCCGAGTGGCACGCCGAGTGGCACGCCGAGTGGCACGCCGAATGGCACGCCGAGTGACACGCCGAGTGGCACGCCGAGTGGCACGCAGAATGCTCATAGGCGGCGACGAGATCGCCGTCGCCGAAGGCCGAGAAGGTCGTCTCGCCGCCCTCGAAGGCGGTGACCTCCGCGAACGCAGCCTGGCTCTGGGCGTCGATCCACGGGCTCGAATTGCCGTGATAGTGGGTGACCAGCCAATAGGCGTACCAGCCGTCGGCGCCCGCCCGCGGGCGCTGGGCCGCCGCCGCGCCGGCGACCTGCGACTCGACG
>JAGQIT010000159.1 GCA_020431135.1 Myxococcales bacterium
GTGATGACGCCGCCCTGTCGTCGACGCACCGTCATCGACGCACCGAGGGCGAGCAGGTCTCCCCGCTCGCCCCCGTGGCTCAGTCGACGCGGGCCTGTGATCCCGTCCTACGAGGCGAGCGCGAGGCGCCCGGGCGCGGCGCTCCGCGGCGCGGCGTGGGCGTGCTTGTGGAGCAGCTCCCGCGCCCGCTTCAGGCGATCGCCGACCGTCGACGTGGCGACCTCGAGGACCCGCGAGATCTCAGGGATCGTCAGCCCCTCGTGGTGGTAGAGGACGAAGACCTCGCGGAGCTCGGGGCGCAGGCGCTGGAGGAGGCGCAGCGCCTCGTCGCGGGCGCCGAGGTCGACGCGCTCGCGGTCGTTCTCGCCGGCGACGGTGAAGAAGTGGAGCGCGTCGTGGAGGCGGCGGCGACGGTAGCGGGTGCGCAGGAGGTTGCGGCAGGTGTTGCCGCAGATCTGGTAGAGCCAGGTGCTCAGCTTGCTGTCGCCGCGGAAGCGATCGAGGGCGAGGAAGGCCCGCGTGAAGACCGTCTGGGTGAGGTCGTCGAGCTCCGGATCGGGGCCGAGCATCCGGTAGAGGAAGGCGCGGACCAGCGGCTGGTAGCGGTCGTAGAGGTCGCGGAGCGCCCGCGCGTCGCCGCTCACGGCGCGCTCGATCAGCGCGGCCTCATCGGCGGCGGGCGTCAGGGCGGAGGTCTTGTCGCAGGCGTGCATGGCTCTCGGTTCCTCGGCGCGTGGGGTGCTCTCCATGCGCTCGAGGTGGTGGTACCCGCCCGTTCAAGAACAATTGCGGCCGGTGAAAAAAAGCCGAGAAAAGTCGGTGCGAGCGGCTGCGCGCGACCTATCCCGGCCCCGAGACGGCAGGCCGACGCGCCGGGAGCCCGGACGCAGACCCCCCGACCTGCCCGCCCGCGCGGGCGCCGGCGACCTACTCCTTCTCGGTCAGCGCGGCGAAGACGACCCCGTCGAACCACGCGTCGATCGCCGCCGTCTCCGCGTCGAAGACCTCCGGCATCCCCTCGGCGGAGACGATCAGGACGTGCTCGCCCGCGGTCAGGATCCGCTCGCGCTTGCGGACCGCGCCGACCTTGGCGTGCTCCGCCTCGATCCAGACGTCGACCCCCGCGGCGCCGGCGAAGATCACCGGCTCCTGCCGGCCGATCGTGTGGCGCGCGTAGAGCTTGCCGTAGGTCACAGGGAGCACCTTCTCGACGATCCCCTCCGGCGGTCGGACCTCGTTCGCGGGGACGACGTAGTCCTTGACCATCATGAAGAAGAAGCGGTCCGGGGCGCTGAGGCGGCACTTGATCAGCGTCGTCTCGGGCGCCGGCGCCTCGCCGATCCGCTCGTCGCAATTCCAGCGCTCGGCCGGCGGGCGCGCGGCGGCGATCCGGCCGTTACTGCTGACGACGCGCGCCGGCTCGTCCCCGAGGTCGGTCCCTGTCGTCGCGCCGGGGCGACGGGCGGGCGCCGCGGGCCTCGCCTCTGCGGGCTTCGCCTCCTCGACCTCGACCGCGGCCGTCACGGCCGTCGGCGCCGCCTCCCCGCAGGCGACGATCCCGAGGAGCGGCGCAGCGACGCCGGCGAGGAGATGTCGGGCGCGTCGGCGGCGTCTCACCGGCGGAGCGTATCAGCCGCGCCCGCGGGCGTCGCCTCCGGGGTCCGAGCCCTCGATGGCCCGCTTCGTCGCTGCGAGCGCGGCCGAGCCAAGCCACGGGACGAACGCTCGAGCCCTCGGCGAACGCGCCGACGCGTACGCCGGGCCGAGCGCGCGCCTACTCAGCCGCGTCCGCGCGCCGCCGCAGGAAGGCGGTCTCGACCGCCCCGGCGCCGCGGAAGATCATCGTCCCGCGCTGCTGGATCGCGTAGCGGCCCGGCGTCAGCCGGCGCGCGCAGGCCTCGCTGAGGTGGACCTTCTGCGGCAGCGAGGCGCCGTTGATCTGGGCCGCGAGCGCCATCGCCCCGCCGAAGAGGCAGAAGCGCGGGAGGTCGGCGCCGACAACCCCGCCGACGACGTCGCCGCTGTGCAGGCCGACGCGGACGGCCAGGCGCGTCCCGTCGACCTCGAAGCCGTCCGCGACCTCGACCATCGCCAGGGCGAGCTCGGCGACCGCGTCGGCCGAGGCCGAGGCGCTGCCCTCGACGCCGCCGACGGCGACGTAGCTGTCGCCCGTGGTCTCGACCTTGTAGACGCCGAGGCGCGCCGCCGCGGCGTCGAAGGCGGTGAACAGGCGGTCGAGGAGCTCGAAGACCTGCTCCGGCGAGCGACGGGCCGCGAGCTCGGCGAAGTCGACGATGTCGCAGACCAGGATCGTCACGCCGGCGTAGCGCTGCCCGGGCGGGCGCTCGCCCTGGCGCAGCGCCGCGGCGATCGGCTCCGGGAGCATCCTGCTGACCAGGGCGTCGCTCTTCGCCCGCTCGGCGACGAGCTCGCCGCGCAGGCGCTGGAGGGCGAGGTGGGTCTCGATCCGCGCGACCGCCTCGTCGATGTCGAAGGGCTTGGTGATGTAGTCGACGCCGCCAGCCGAGAACGCCTCGACCTTGTCGAGCGACTCGTTGCGCGCCGACAGGAAGATCACCGGCACGTCGCGCGTCGCCGCCGCGGCCTTGAGGCGGCGGCAGACCTCGTAGCCGTCCATCCCTGGCATGTGGACGTCGAGGAGGACGAGCTCCGGGACCGCGGCCTCGGCGGCCCGCAGCGCCTGGGCGCCGCTGATCACCGGGCGCACCCGGAAGCCGCGCTCGCCGAGGAGCTCGCCGAGGAGGCGGAGGTTCGCCGGCGTGTCGTCGACGACGAGGATGTCGCCGCGCGGAGGATCAGCCATACCCGCCCCCTGCCGCAGGCCCCGGCGCGTCGCGGCCGACGAGCGCGAGGATCGCCTCGTAGTCGAAGTCGTGGACCGCCGCCTCGACGCGCTCGGCGAGCGCCGACCAGCCGGGGCGCAGCGCCGCCGCGAGCTCGCCGAGGAGCCCGGCGTCGGCGGCGAGGGCCGCCGCGCGCAGCTCGGCGACGATCTCCGCGGGCAGGCCGTCGACGATCCCCGGATCGTTCGCCACCTCCGCCGACGCCTCCGGGGCGCAGACGAACTCGCAGCCGAGGTGACGGACGAGCGCCTCGTAGATCACCTTGGCGCGGAAGGGCTTGGCGACGAAGTCGGCGCAGCCGGCCGCGGCCATGCGCGCGCGCTCGTCCTCGAAGACGTTGGCCGAGAGGGCGACGACGACGATGTCGCGGCCGCGCGGCAGCGCCTTGATCCGCCGGGTCGCCTCGTAGCCGTCCATCACCGGCATGCGGATGTCCATCCACACGAGGTGCGGCGTCCACTCGCTCGCGATCGCCACCGCCTCCTCGCCGTGGACGGCCTCGCGGACCTCGAAGCCGAGCGGCTCGAGGAACGAGCGCAGGAGGTCGCGGTTCTGCCAGCGATCCTCGACGATGAGGATCCGCCAGCGCGGCTGCCCGGGGGCGAGGCCGACGACCCGGCTGTCGACGTCGAGCACCGGCTCGCAGGGCGCCCGCGGGAGGTCGACCGCGACGTCGAAGGTGAAGACCGAGCCGACCCCCGGCTCCGAGCGCACGCGGATCTCGCCGCCCATCATCTTGACGAAGTGCTGGCTGATCGTCAGCCCGAGGCCGGTGCCCTCCTGCGACACGCGCCCGCTCTTGGTCTGCTCGAAGGGGCGGAAGAGGCGGGGGAGCTCGTCGGCGGCGATCCCCCGGCCGGTGTCCTCGACCTCGACCCACAGGCGCGGCGCGTCGTCGTCGACGCGGAGCGCCGCCCGCAGGGTGACGCCGCCGCTGTCCGTGAACTTGGTCGCGTTGCCGAGGAGGTTGAGAACGACCTGGCGCAGCTTCGCCGGATCGCCGACGAGCTCCTCCGGGATCGCCGGATCGATCTCGCAGACCAGGGTCAGCCCCTTATCGCGGACGCGCAGGCGGAGCATGCTCTCGAGGTCGGCGAAGAGGCGCCGCGGATCGAAGACCCGCTCGTTGAGGGTCAGGCGCCCGGCCTCGATCTTCGACATCTCGAGGACGTCGTTGATGAGCGACAGCAGGTGCTCGCCGCTGCGGTTGATCACCTCGAGGTGCTCGTGCTGCTCGGGGGTCAGGCCGCGCCCGCGGATCAGGAGCTGGGCGAAGCCGAGGATCGCGTTGAGCGGCGTCCGCAG
>JAGQIT010001422.1 GCA_020431135.1 Myxococcales bacterium
TGGCCGTCGAGCTGCGCGCGGGCGAAGGCCGCGGCGGCGCGCAGCCAGGCCTCGCGCTCGGCCGGGCTGCCCTCGAGGGTCGCGGCGAGGCGGTGCGCGTCGGGGTCTGTGGGGTCCGTCATCGTCTCGAGGGGCGGCCGCGACCGTCCGCCTGGAGCCTGCCAGGTTTGGCGGCCGCGCGCCCGTGGATCGCAGCCTCGTTTGCCCCCGGAGAACATCGCGCCGCGGCCCGGACTTCGCCGCACGGCCGGCTACGGCGGCGCGTCGCCGCTGTCGCCTCGAGTCGACGGCGCTGCGCCAGGGCGCCGCACGTCTGCCTGCGCGGGCCGCTGTGGTAGGAATGATCCCATCGCACGCGCCTGGTCACGCCGCCGGCTCCTGTCGGAGATCGCGTACGGGGGCCTCGCCCTCGGGGCGACCGCCTGCGCCGGCGTCCTGCCGTCGACGCCCGCGCGGGTCGACGACGCGGAGGCGGCGAGCCTCGCCGCCGCGAGCGCGACGGCGATCGAGGACTACGCCGATCTCGAGGGCCTGTGCGCCGGCGTCCCGGCGATCGCCGACGCCGAGTACGTCGCCCGCCAGCGCCGGATCCAGGGGTTCGCCCGCGACGCGGGGCTCGACGGCCTCCTCGTCGAGGCCGGGGCGAGCCTCACCTACTTCACGGGCGTCCGCTGGGGCCGGAGCGAGCGGCCGCTGCTGCTGCTCCTGCCGACCGACGGCGAGCCGCGCCTCTTCGGCCCGGCGTTCGAGGCCGGCACCCTCCGCGAGCGCGTCGGCGATCGCCTGGCGATCGAGCTCTGGGACGAGCACGAGGGCCCCTACGGTCGGATCGCCGGGGCGCTCAGCGGCCTCCAGCGGATCGCCGTCGAGCCGTCGACGCGCCTCTTCATCGTCGAATACCTGCGCCGCGCGGCGCCGGCGATCGAGCTCGCGGCGGACCCCGGGATCGTCCGCAGCGCGCGGATGATCAAGAGCCCCGCCGAGCTCGCCCTCCTGCGCCGGGCGAACGTCGCGACCAAGGCGGCGATCGCCCGCGTCGCCCCTGAGATCCGCCCTGGCATGCGCGAGTCCGAGATCGCCGCCAAGGTCCGCGCCGCTCAGCGCGCGGCCGGGCTCGTCGACATCTGGGCCCTCGCGCTCGTCGGCGCCAACGCGGCCTTCCCCCACGGCACCGACAACGAGCGGGTTCTCGCGGCGGGCGACGCCGTGCTCGTCGACACCGGCGGGGCGCTCCACGGCTACCGCTCGGACATCAGCCGCACATGGTTCGTCGGCGATCCGCCGGCCGAGGTCTGTGACGCCTGGGCGATCGTCCTCGAGGCCCAGGCCCGCGCCCTCGCCGGGATGCGCCCCGGGGTCCCCTGCGGCTCGATCGACGCGCTCGCCCGCGCGACGATCGACGCCGCCGGGCACGGCCCGGGCTACCGTCGCTTCACCCACCGCCTCGGCCACGGCATCGGCCTCGAGGTCCACGAGGATCCCTACCTCGTCGGCGGCGCCGAGACGCTCCTCGCCCCCGGGATGGTGATGTCGAACGAGCCCGGGATCTACGTCCCGAACGCCTGGGGGATCCGCATCGAGGACATCGTCGTGATCACCGAGGAGGGCGCCGAGGTCTTCGGTCCGCGGCCGCGGTCGATCACCGATCCCTTCGGTGGAGAGGCGTAGCAGGACATCGCGCGCAGGGCCGCGTGAGGCGGCTACTTGGGGGACCAGCGCTCGGCCGGGAAGCGCTCGACGACGCCGTGCTCCTTCGACCAGATCTCGGGGCCCTCGGCGTGCGCGCCGGCGACGAG
>JAGQIT010000160.1 GCA_020431135.1 Myxococcales bacterium
CGCCGACGCGCCGCTCGCCGAGCTCGACGCGGAGCGCTTCGCCGCGGTGCTCGGGCCCAAGGCCCTCGCGGCGTGGTGGCTCCACCGCGCGACCGAGTCCCTGCCCCTCGACGCCTTCGTCCTCTTCTCCAGCGTCGTCGCCACGCTGGGCGGGCCGATGCAGGCGAACTACGCGGCGGCGAACGCCCTCCTCGACGGCCTCGCCGCCCATCGCCGCGCGCGCGGCTTGGTCGGCGTCAGCGTCGGCTGGGGTCCGTGGGCGGACGTCGGCATGGCCGCGCGGCTCGACGCGCGCCACCGCCAGCGCTTCGCCAGGCAGGGGCTCATGCCGATCACCCCGACGCTCGGCATGCGGTCGTTCGCCGAGGCGCTGCGCGCCGACGTCGGCCACCTCGTCGTCGCGCCGCTCGACAAGGAGCGCGCCCGTCGGGCGCTCCGCGGGCTGATCCCGCCGCTCCTCACCTCGCTGATCACGCCGACGGCGAGCGACAGCGCCGGCCCCTCCCTCGCCGAGCAGCTCGCCGCGGTCGAGCCCGCGGATCGCCTGTCCAAGCTCGTCGCCGCGCTGCGCGAGCGGACGGCGAAGATCATGGGGGCGGAGCGGCTCGACGTCATCGACCCGCGGGTCCCCCTCCGCGACCTCGGGCTCGACTCGCTGATGGTCGTCGACCTCCAGGGGGCCCTCAGCGCGACGCTCGGGCGCGCGCTGCCGGAGACGCTGCTCCTCGACCATCCGACCCTCGAGAGCCTCGCGGGCTACCTCCTCGCGGACGTCCTCGGCCTCGCCGAAGAGGAGCCCGCGGCGGAGCCAGGGCCGTCGGAGCCGGCGAGCGCCGAGACGGCGGCCCTCGACGAGGAGCTGCGCGCGTTGGAGGCCCTGCTCTAATGGACATGTCACGGGCGATCGCCGCGCTCCGCCAGGCGCGGCTGCGGATCGAGGCGCTGGAGCGCGATCGCCGGGTGCCGATCGCGGTCGTCGGCATGGGCTGCCGGCTCCCCGGCGCCAGCGACCTCGACGCCTATTGGTCGCTCCTCCGCGCCGGCGGCGACGCGATCCGCGAGGTCCCCCCCGAGCGCTGGTCGCTCGCCGAGTACTACGACGCGGACCCGCGCGCGCCAGGCCGCGCGGCGTCGCGTCACGGCGGCTTCGTCGACGGGATCTTCGACTTCGATCGCGAGCGCTTCGGGATCTCGCAGGCCGAGGCCGAGGTGATGGATCCGCAGCAGCGCCTCCTCCTCGAGGTCGCCGCCGAGGCCTTCGAGCGCGCCGGAGACGCGGACCTCGCGGGCTCGCGCACCGGCGTCTTCGTCGGCATCAGCACCCACGACTTCGCCCTCCGGGCGATCCGCGACGAGGCGACGGAGAAGATCGGCGTCTACTCGGGGACCGGCAGCGCGTCGGCGATCGTCGCGGGGCGCCTCGCCTACACCTTCGGCCTGCGCGGCCCCTGCCTGGCGATGGACGCCGCCTGCGCCTCGGCCCTGGTCGCGGTCCACCTCGCGTGCCAGAGCCTCCGCGACGGCGACTGCGACCGCGCCCTCGCGGCCGGCGTCAACGCGATCCTGTCGCCGGCCGTGACCGTCTACTTCAGCCGGCGCGGGGTCTTGGCGCCCGACGGGGTCTGTCGGGCCTTCGACGCCGAGGGCGACGGCTACGCCCGCGCGGAGGGGTGCGGCGCCCTCGTCCTCCGCCGCCTCGACGACGCGCTGCGGGCCGGCGATCCGATCGTCGGCGTGATCCGGGGCTCGGCGATCGGGCACAACGGGCGCTCCAACGGGCTGACCGCGCCTAGCCGCGCGGCGCAGGTCGACGTGATCCGGCGCGCGCTCGCCGACGCCGGCGTCGAGCCCGGCGAACTCGGCTACGTCGAGGCCTTCGGCGCAGGCACCCGCCTCGGCGACGGCGTCGAGCTCCGGGCCCTCGCCGAGGTCTTGGGCGGACGCGCCGAGCCGCTGCCGATCGGCTCGGTCAAGACGAACATCGGCCACACCGAGGCCGCGTCTGGCGTCGCCGCGCTGATCAAGGTGCTCCTCTGCCTCGAGCACGGCGAGCTGCCGCCGAGCCTGCACCTGCGGCGCCCCAACCCGGCCCTCGCCGACGCGCCGGTGCGCGTCGTCCAGGCGCTCGAGCGCTGGGCGACGCCGCGGCTCGCCGGGACCAGCGCCTTCGGCTTCGGCGGGACC
>JAGQIT010001423.1 GCA_020431135.1 Myxococcales bacterium
CAACGTCCGCGAGCTCCGCAACGTCCTCGACCGCGCCCTCGCCCTCTCGCCCGGCGCGCGCAGCTTCGCCGACCTGCGGATCGTTCTCCCCGGAGAGATCGCGGCGAGCGACTCGAGCGACCCCGGCGATCTCATCGTCCGCGGCGACCTCCCCTTCGCCGAGGCCAAGCAGCGGGTGATCGACGCCTTCGAGGCCCGCTACCTCCGCCAGCTCTTCGACCGCTGCGAGGGCAACGTCTCGGCGGTCGCGCGGGCGGCCGAGGTCGACCGCAAGCACCTGCGTACGCTGCTGCGCAAGCACGGGATCCTCCCTGGCTGAGGTCGCCGCCATCTGCCTGACCTGTCCGTTCGAGCGACCCACGGCGCTCCGCAACGTTCGACGTCCACCAGCCCTAGAGGCGGCGGTCCCCCCTCTCAGAATCAGAAGGGGAGGTACTTCGGGAAAAAGTGGCCGTCCTCGGTGTAGTCGACGGCCACCGGCAGACCGGCGGGATCGAGGGCGAAGACGTCGCTATCGAGCCACGACTGGCTCCAAATCTTCTCTCCGAGTTCGTCGAGCTTCGTCATCCGCTGGCTGCCTGTGTTGATCACGTAGATCGCCCCCGCGTCGTCGATCCGGAGCGCCGTGACGCCGTCGCCGCCGAACGCCGAACGCCAGACGATCGCCCCCGTCGAGTCGTAGCGGGCCGCCCAGTCGTGCGACCTGTCGCTGGCGCCGCCGACGACGGCGTCGCCTCCGGGTAGGAGGTCGATCGCCGCGGCCCAGGCGTAGGGGAACTTCTCGGCCTCTGGGCCCTCCGGCGGGACGTGCTCCCAGAGGAGCTGCCCGGCGTCGTCGAGGAGAGCGACGCGGGCCGTCGACGCTTCGGAGAACGCCCAAGAGTTGAGGCGAAAGGCCCCGCCATACTCCCACTCCATCGCGCCCTGGCGGAATTCGTCGGCGACTGGCTCGGCGTCACCAACACCGGCGATCCAAGCGCGACCGAGCTCATCGACGGCGACCCCGAGCCACGCCTCGTAGGGGGCGACGTCGTGGGTCGCGCTCCACAGCTCGGTCCCGTCATCCGCAAAACGGGCGACGAAGAGGTCGCTCGCGCCGTCGCCGACCGCGACGTCGCCGACCGCGACGACGCCCCCCTCAGGAGCGCGGTCGACCGCTCGCAGCGCGCCTGAACCCGCGAGCGTCTCTTCCCAGCGTAGCGCGCCCTCGGGATCGAGCGCCGCGATCCACGGCGCCCCGTCGTAGCCAGCCGTCGCGGCCTCGTCGCGGCGGACACCGACGACCACGGCGCCGCTGTCCGGCGACGCGACGATCCCCTCGATCACGATCTCGCTCGGGAAGTCCGCGACCCACAGCGCCGTGTCCGTCGCGCTGGGGCTGACGCGGCGGACCCACGTCGCCGTCAGCGGGCAGGTGTCGTAGCAGTCGCCGTTGACCTGCGCTCGCCAGCCCGCGATATAGAAAAAACCGTCCGCGTCGATGTCGACGGCGACGACCCGGTCGCTGTCACACTCGCCGTTCTCGAGGCGCCACCGCGGCGGCTTCGCGGCGGTGTTGACCTCACGGAGCGCGAACTCGTGGAGGTTGAAGCCCACGGTCCCGCCGCCCCCGGAGCACGCGTAGTCGTCAGACCCGTCGCCCGTGCTCGTCGTCGTGCTCCAGATCGTCGCGCTCCCGGTCGTGGTCGCCGTCGCCGTCGCGTCGCTCGAGCTCTCCGCTCCGCCTGCGCAG
>JAGQIT010001424.1 GCA_020431135.1 Myxococcales bacterium
CTACGCCGCCTGGGAGGCGCCGCCGGTCGACGCCGCCTGGTCCGAGTGGGTGCTCGAGGAGCGCGGCCTCCTCCTCGACAGCGTCGGCGACGAGCGCCTCTTCAGCCCCGCCGACCTCTGGGAGATCGCCCACCTCGAGGCCCTGCCGAGCGAGTCGGCCCGCCTCGCGCTCCGCGAGATCCACCGGGCCTGCGCGGCGATCGGCGCCCTGAGCCCGAGCCTCGGCCTCCAGTTCCGCCGGCGCGCGCAGGAGGTCCCCGTCGACGACGACGACGCCAGCCACTACCCGGCCGGCGGCTTCGACTCGCTGAGCACCCGCGGCCGCTTCGAGAACCTCGTGCGCTCGGAGGTCGGCTACGTCGACGAGGGCCGCGAGCTGATGGGCGGCGGCATCGACCTCTTCGACGTCCGCTTCGCCCAGGGCGAGCTGCTCTTCTACACCCGCGACGAGAGCCCGCTCTTCGACGCCCGCCGCGAGCTCAACCTCGTCATCGACCGCCCCGCCGAGCTCCGCCACAAGCACCCCGAGCTGGCGGCCCAGACCCTCGTGCTCGTCGACGCCGCGGCCCTCCGCCTGCAGGCGGATCTCGTCGAGGTCTTCGGCCCGGCCGGCGCCTTCGTCCGCCTCCTGTGGCGGGCGGCGACGACCGCCGACGGCGAGGCGATCGAGGAGGAGGAGGCGCTCCTCAGCCTGACGCTCGGCGACGAGCTCGCGCACGGGCGCGTCGAGGTCGGCCGCGTCGGCGACCCCGACGAGGCGCCCGTCCGCGGCCTCATCGTCTTCTCGACGCGGCCGCGGCCGGCGACGTCGACGGCCCGGGCGTGGATCCGCGTCGGCGAGGCCCGCTGGGCGATCGACGACGAGCTCGAGCTCGACGTCCGCGAGCCCCGGGGGCTACGCGCCGTCCTCGACGAGGCGCTCACCAGCTGCTTCACCTGAGGACGATCCGCGCGGTGTCGGCCGCCGACGCCGGACGAGTTCTCCGAGCGCCTCGCCGGTGCTCCGCGCCGAACCTCCCGGAGTCGCCTCGTCGCCGCAGGGATCGACGTTCGTCGCGCACTGCGGACGCGACCTTGCGCGGCGCGGCGAAGCGCGGAACCATGCCGGCGACGGAGGTGCGGATGAAGCTGATCGGCGCGGGCTACGGACGGACCGGCACGGACTCGCTCAAGGAGGCGCTCGAGCTCCTGATGGGCGGCCGCTGCTACCACATGAAGGAGGTGCTCGCCGACGACTCGCACCTCGATCGCTGGGTCGAGTTCGGCGCGAACGGCCGGCAGGGGATGGACTGGCGGGCGCTCTTCGCCGACTTCGAGGCGACCGTCGACTGGCCCGCGGCCAACTACTACCGCGAGCTCATGGCGGTCTATCCGGACGCCAAGGTGCTCCTCAGCGTCCGCGATCCCGAGCGCTGGTTCGACAGCTTCCAGGCGCTCGTCCGCATCTCTAGGGCCTTCCGCCGCCTGCGCTTCGTCCCGAAGTTCGGCAAGTTCACGCGGATGATCGACACCGTGGTCTGGCCGCACATCAAGGACCCCACCGATCGCCAGGAGTGCGTCGCCGACTTCAAGGCCCACATCGACGCGGTCAAGGCCGACGTGCCGCCGGAGAAGCTCCTGGTCTTCGACGTCCGCGAGGGCTGGGAGCCGCTTTGCGAGTTCCTCGGCGTGCCGGTCCCGGACGTCCCCTTCCCGCACAAGAACCGCCGCGGCGACGTCCAGCGCTACGCCCGACGCCAGGCGCTGCGAACCGTCGCCCGCAGCTACGGCTGGCTGGTGATCGCCGGCCTCGTGCTGGCGCTCCTCCTCGCCCGCCTCCTCGGCTAGGAGAGTATCCGACGCGCGCTCTCCCTTGCCCCCGTCGACCCTCTCGTCTCCGAAGAGCTTGCAGTACGCCCGGTCCAGCTGCGCTCTGACGACGCCGGCAGGGCCGACGATTGCTGCGCGAGAGCACACGCCCCCTCGGACAGCCTCCCAGCCCGCCTCGTCGCGGGCGCCGGTGGGGTATCCTCGCCCGCCGAGGAGCCCCGCACGATGTCCACACCTGCCCCTGAGTACGAGCGCCTGAAGGTCGAGGCCCGCGGCGCGGTCCTGACGATCGGCCTCGATCGCGCGGCCAAGCGCAACGCCTTCGACCTGACGATGCTCCGCGAGCTCAGCGTCGCGCTGACCCGCTACGACGACGACCCGGCGCTGCGCTGCGCGCTCCTCTACGCCGAGGGCGACCACTTCACCGCCGGCCTCGATCTCGCGGAGGTCGGCCCCGCTGTCCGCGGCGGCGCGCCGCTCTTCCCCGCGGGCGGCGTCGATCCCCTCGGCCTCCACGGCCGCGTCCGCAGGGGGCCGCTGGTGATGGCGGTGCAGGGCTGGTGCCTGACCATCGGCATCGAGCTCCTCCTCGCGGCCGACGTCCGCGTCGCCGCCCGCGACTGTCGCTTCGGACAGATCGAGATCAAGCGCGGGATCTTCCCCTTCGGCGGCGCGACGATCCGCCTGCCGGCGATCGCCGGCTGGGGCGACGCCATGCGCTGG
>JAGQIT010000161.1 GCA_020431135.1 Myxococcales bacterium
CATCGGCCTGGCGACGACCGGCGTGCTCATGCTCCTGACCGCCGCGCGCGCGGCCAACAAGCGCCGGCGCCTCGACGCGTCGCTGGCCGCGAGGGGTCGATGAGGATCGCCGCCGCCCTCGGGATCTGCGTCGGCCTCGCCCTCGGCGTCGCCTGCCGCAGCTTCAACCCGGAGCACTGCCTCCACCTCGCCGACGACGGCGACGCGTGGTGCGCGAGCCACCACACGGGGACGCCCTACTGCTCGCCCTGCGAGGCCGAGAACAACGGCTGCGTCGCCGAGGCGCCGACCGTCGAGGGCTGCCCGCTCGTCGATGAGGACGCCGACGCGTCGAGCTCGTCGACGACGTCCGACTGAAGGCGCGGCGGCGACCATCGGCCCGCGGACCCGCGCGCCGTGACCCGGATCACCCGCGCGAGGCCGCCGCTCGAGGCCCACCGACGCCCCTCGGAGCGGGCAAATTCGGGGGAGATTTGCCCGCTTCGCCGGACCTCGGCTATCTCTCTCCATCGAACGCCGCGCCACCGCGCCGCCGGCCCACCGATCTGTCCTCCTTCGGAGCCCGACCTACGATGCGACTGAACCTCCTCCCCCTGGCCTGCCTCCCCCTCGTCACCGCGCTCGCCGGCCTCACCGGCTGCACCACGGATCCCGGCAACCTCGAGATCCCGTTCTCGATCGGCTCGTCCTCCGTCACCTGCGAGACCGCCGAGGTCGCCACCGTCGAGATGACGCTCATCGAGATCTCGGAGGAGGGCGACGAGCCCGTCGAGTACCAGGGCTCCGCCCCCTGCACCGACGGCTCGGTGACCTTCACGGGCGTCGCCGCCAGCGAGTACGACCTCTTCGTCTCGGCCAAGTCCTCCGAGGGCACCACCGTCTTCGACAACCAGGGTCCGACGAGCCTCAAGAAGGTCGAGGCCCTCGAGGGCCAGACCGTGACCACCGACGAGGTCCGCCTCGACCCGACGCCGGCGCGGATCCTCGTCCGCTGGGAGCTGACCAAGGGCGGCGCGCAGGTCCAGTGCGGCGGCGTCGACACCAAGCAATTCCAGGTCTCCGCCTACACGCCCGACGGGATCACCACCCTCCTCGAGGCCGACGCGATCGCCTGCGACGCCGATCCGGCCGAGTCGCCGTACCACGTCGTCCCCGACCCGGATCGCACCCTCGACGGCACCCGCGTCGGTCAGGTCGAGGTCACGGCCCAGGACATGGGCGGCGCGACCGTCGGCGCCGCGAGCGTCGTCATGATCGACCCGCCCGGCCGCGGCGCCTCGGTGAAGATCAAGGTCGCCTGCATCGACGAGGTCTGCGAGGCCAGCCTCGACGGCTAGAGCCCACCTCGCCCCTCTCCACGGACGCCGCGCGTCGCTCCTGCGACCGCGGCGTCCGTCGTTCTCACCAGCGGGTGTCGTCCGACGGGCCGCTGTCGTCCTCGCGGCGTCCGCCGTCCGCCCCCGTCGATCGTTACGGCGACGCCGTGACGCCCGCCTGCTCGTAGGCCCAGAGGAGCTGGTCGTCCTCGTCCTCGAAGGCGACGTTCGACAGCAGCGCCCACGCGCGCCCGAGCGCGGTGAGGTCGACGTCGCCGTCGAGGGTCGGGCCGCGGCGCCGGCGATCGCAGTCGAGGGCGCCGCAGCGCGGGCACGGGAGGACGTCGAGGCGCGACCAGACCGGGCGGATCATGAAGGTGAAGCGCCCCTCCTGCGCGGCGAAGACGAGCGCCGTCGCCGGGTGGATCATCAGGTGGCTGTAGCCGAGGTCGTACTTCGCGTCGTCGGGGATCCGCGCGCCCCACTCCCAGAAGAAGACGCCGGCGCCCTCGTCGTAGCCGCCGCCGTTCGAGCCCGGGCGCAGCGTCGTCGACCGGCACAGCCGCGGGAGGATCGTCTGGTTCCCCGGGTGCGCGGCGACGCGGGCGTAGAGCGCCTCGAGGGACATCGCGCCGCCTCCCGACAGCTCAACCGCGCAGCGACGGGATGTGGATGATCTGGACCTGGTGGCCGGCGGGATCGCGGAAGTAGAAGGAGGTCGAGTCGTCGCGGTGGCGCTTCGTCGCGCCGACCGCCGGGAGCCCCCAAGTCGCGGCGCCCCCAGCGATCCGCGCGTGCCAGGCCTCGACCGCCGCCGCCGACGGCACACAGAAGCCCAAATGATCGAGGGGCGACGTCCCCTGGTCGACGACCTTGCCGTCGAGCGCCCGGTGGATCGCCAGGTTGTCGGGGCCCGAGCTCAGGTAGACGTTGTCCGGATCGGGCTGCCAGTCGACGTCCATCGCCATCCCCTCGCGGTAGAAGCGGACGGTCGCGTCGAAGAGCGCGTCGGGGATGAAGAGCGCGAGGTGGCGCAGGCCCAGGGTCGGCGGGGCGTCGGCGGTCATCGCCAGGCAAGCTACGCGATCCCTAGGCGGGGGCCAACCGCCGCGGCCGGCGGGCGCCGAAGCTGCGCGGACGCTCCGAGCCCCCGGGCCCCCTGCCCCTCCGACGCTGCCGCGCGCGAGCACGTCGCGCCCCTCCGCGACCTCCGAGCCGTCGAAGAACCGCAGGATCCTCGCGCCGCGGCGCCGCAGCTAGCGGGGCTCGGGGCGCGGAAGGGTCCGGCGCTGGCCGATCCAGATCCCCGCGTCGCCGTCGCCGACGCGGAGGAAGGCGAGGTAGAGGCGGCCGCGGCCGTCCATCTCGAGGGCGAGCTGCGCCAGGCACTCGCCGTCGAAGGCGACGTCCTCGCGGCGGCCGTTCTCCCGGAGCTCGATGTCGACGCCGATCCGCCGCGGCGCCTGCTCGGGCCGGCGCTCGAGGGTGACGCCGAGGTCGGCGATCGCCTGGAGGCCGTCCGCGCCGGCGACGAAGCCCCCCTCGAGGGTGAGCCAGGGGAAGTCGGCGCGGTGGATCCAGACGTGCGGCCGCCCGCCGCGGGAGACGAAGCAGTGGAGCGCCTGATCGCTGGCGCCCCAGTCGCGGACGCCCCAGCCGTGCTGACGCAGGCAGGAGCTGTCGATCGCGAGGATCCGATCGCCCAAGACGACGGTGCCGGCGAGCTCGCCGACCTGGACGTAGCTCCGCATCTGCCGCCGCCGGAGGCCGCGGAGGAGGTCGACGTCCCAGGCCGCGCCGCCGAGGCTCCGCGACAGCAGCTCCGGATCGTCGTCCGTCCCGGGGATGAAGGGCGGGTGGTCGGCGAGGAAGGTGAGGTCGAGGCGGGCTTCGACGCGGTCGACCGCCTTGGCGCCGGCGGCGTCCTCGACGACCAGCGGCTCGCCGTCGCGGGTGCGCCGGTCGAGCTTGCCGCGGAAGCCGACCCGCCAGCGCTGGAAGGGCTCGACGCAGTCGATCTCGAGGCCGCCGACCCGCCAGTTGCCGCTCTCCCCGCCGCGGACGATCGCCTGGCCGCTGCCGGGGAGCGTGTAGACCGCGCCCTCCTCAAAGAGGATCACCCACACGCGGTGGGACTCGCGCCCGGGCAGCCACTCGAGGCGGACGAGGATCCCGAGATCGCGCTGGACCGCGGCGAAGACGTACTCCTCGGCGAAGTGGCGGCGGCCGTCCCAGGGGTGCATCGCCTCGTCCTGGGGGCGCAGCCAGGTCGGCCGCGGAGCCCGGTGGCGGACGGCCCAGCGGGCGACGACCTCCTTGAGCGAGCGGCGGACCAGCGAGGAGATCCCGCCGTCGTCGCCAGAGCCGCCGCGGCTCGTCATCGCTCGGCCTCCCAAGCGAGGAGCCCGTCAGGCCCTGCGGCGGGTCTCGGCGCGGCCGACCGGGGCGTCGCCGACCCGCGAACGCGCGCAGACGTTCGCCGGCTAGCAGCCAGGGCGCGCAGGGTCCCCGTAGGGCGCTCCGATCGCGGCGCGTTCACCGGGCGCGATCCTATCAGGTTCCCCGCCGAGGCGGCAGAGAAGGGCGCGCACGGCCGGACCGTAGAATTCTCCGCCGGCCCGTGATAACCCCGAAGGCGGAGGATCCTACGTGGCTCTACGTTCCATCCTACTGGCGTTCCTGCTCGCGACCACCGCGAGCGCGTGCAAGAGCGAGCCGGAGATCGACCCGGCCGAGGTCGCGGCGAAGATGAAGCGCGACCTCGACAACGCCCGCATCCGCCTGCGCGACGGCAAGATCGACGACGCGAAGATCCTCTACGACAACGTCCTCCAGGCCGACCCGAGCAACGCCGAGGCGCTCTACGGGATGGGCCGCGTGATGTACGAGAAGTCGAACAACGACAAGGCGGCCGAGCTGCTGAACAAGGCGATCGCCGCCGACGGCGGCGTCGCCGACTACCACGCGGCCCTCGGCGCGGTGTACGTCTCGCAGAAGAAGCCGGCCGAGGCCGCGAGCGCCTACGGCAAGGCCTTCGAGCTCGCGCCGGAGAACGGCGACTACGGGCTCAAGCAGGGCGAGAACCTGAACCTCGCCAAGAAGTTCGCCGAGGCCGAGGTGGTCCTGCGCAAGGTCGCCGAGGTCGACGTCAAGGCGCGCTTCGTCTACACGTCGCTCGGCGACGCGCTGCGCGAGCAGGGCAACCTCGACGAGGCGCTGACGACCTACATGAAGGCGCAGATCGAGAACCCCGACGACAAGATGGCGCGCGCCGGCGCGGCGTTCGTCTACGAGGCGAAGGGCGACATCAAGCACGCCCTCGACGAGTGGTCGCAGTACATCCGCATGGACTGCTGCTCGGAGTACTCGGAGAACGTCGCCCGCAAGAAGATGCTCGAGCTCAAGCCGGACGACGCCGCCGGCTGAATGGCGACGCGCGGCGTCGCCGTCGACAGCGGTCCGCTGTCCCCTGAAGCAGCCACGGGGGTGCTCCCCTCGCAAGCCGTGATCGACGCCCGCACACCTACGGGCGTGAAGATCGAGCTCGCCCCGGTCGGACCGGCGGCGGAGCTCGCGGCTGCGGCTGCAGCCAAGGGGTAGAGGCGGGGCTCCTCTCCTGCGGCAGGTCAACGCCGCAGCGCATGGACACGAGACGCCGCCCCGCTCGCTCCCCAACGTCGAGACAGGCGGAGAACAGAGGAGCGGAGCTGAGCTGACTCAGGCGCGGCCGAGGCCGCGGAGGACAGGGACCTTGGCGGCCACGATCGCTACGGGGCCGCTGACGAGGACGCAGATCAGGACGGCCGCGAGCGCGGGGCCGAGGAGATCCCAGGCGCCGAGGGCCACGGGGAGATGGTCGATCGGGTAGACGTCGTCCTGGAGGGGGTAGCGGAAGGCTGCGATGAGGCCGGCGTAGCTCGCCCCGAGGGCGACGCCGACGAGGGCGCCGACGAGCCCGGCGAGGCCGCCGATCGCCTCGAAGACGAGGAAGATCAGGCGGGCGTCGGAGCCGATCGCCATCAGCACGGCGATCGCGGGCTGCTTGCGGCGGATCAGCAGCAGCAGGCTGGCGACGAGGGCGGAGGCGGCGACGACCTCGAGGAGGCCGATGACGACGGAGACGGCGACCCGGACCTGACGCAGGCCGGCGAGGGTCGGCTCGCTCTGCTGCTGCCAGCTCGTCGCCCGGAACTCGGGCGGCAGCCCCTCGTCGAGCTCGCCGGCGACGGCGGGCGCGAGGCCGGCATCGCGGAGCTCGAGCTCGACGCCGGTGACCCGCGCCTTGGCGAAGAAGAGCGCCTGGCCGGCGCTGAGGTGGACGAGCGCGAGGTTGTTGTCGAGGTCGGTGACCCCCGTGTCGAGGCGATCGAGCACCTCGAAGGTCGCGTGCCGCGGCGGCTTGCGGCTGACGTCGCGGTTGCCGTCGAGCTCGGCCGGGAGCACGAGGCTGACGCGATCGCCGACGGCGACGCCGAGGCGATCGGCGAGGCGGTAGCCGAGGGCGATCCCGGGGATGTAGCGGGTGTCGCCGGGGCGCAGCGCCGTCAGCTCGCCGGACTCGAAGATCTCGCGGAGGCCGCGCATCGGCGCCGCGGCCTGCGGATCGAGGCCCTTCACCGAGACGATCTTCGGCCCGCGTCGGCGCCCCTCCCCTTCCGCATCATCCTCCTCAGCGGCCGCCTCCGGATCGCCGACCGGGACGATCGCCGCCATCGCGTAGGCGAAGGGCGAGGCGGCGACGACCCGCGGATCGCGGCGCCACTTGTCCGCGAGCTCCGGGTACTCGGTGAAGCTGAGGCCGTACTTGGTGACGAGAACGTGGCCGTTCATCCGCGTCATCCGCACGGTGAGCTCGCGCTCGAAGCCGGTCGTCACGGCGAGCACCGTCGTCAGCGCGGCGCAGCCGAGGGCCATGCCGAAGACCGCGACCGCGACCGCGGGCATCAGGACGCGGACGCAGATCATCCCGACAGCGACGAGCGAGGCGACCACGGCGCTCAGCGGCACCGCCATCGACCCGGCCCCGGCGAGCGTCGCCACCGTCGCCGCGATCGCCACGGCGACGGCGATCCACAGCACGCGGAGGCTCGTCTTGCTCGGCGGATCCTCGCGGAGGAGGAAGCGGCTGGCGACCAGGGTGATCACCGCCAGGCGCGGCCTCGTGACGCTCATCGGCTCACTCGTAGCGCAGGCCCTCGACCGGCCGCAAGCGGGCGGCCCGCAGCGACGGCGGCAGGGTGGCGACGAAGCAGATCGCCAGCGTCATGCCGAGGATCCAGGCGATCTGGCTGAGGCTGATCTCCACCGGCAGCTCGGCGATGAAGTAGACCTCGGGATCGAGGGTGTAGCCGTAGAGCTCGA
>JAGQIT010001425.1 GCA_020431135.1 Myxococcales bacterium
ACCTCCAACATCGTCTTCGTCGGCTTCGGCCTGGCGATCCCCTGGGTCGTCGCGCACACCGGCGGCCTCCTGGTCCGCGCCGCCGATCCCTTCCTGACGCGCTTCGGCCTCCTGCGCCTGCTGACGGCGCTGCCGCGGCTCCTCCTCGCCGGCGCGATCTGGGCGCTCGCCCTCGCCGTCGGCCTGCCGCTGCTGCTCCTCGTCGCCGCCGTCGGGATCGTCGCGACGATCTGGTCGTCGCTCCACGAGGTCGTCGCGCTGCTCCTCGGCCACGACGACCCGGAGGCCCCGGCGCTCGCCTACGTCATCGACGATCGCGGCTCGAATGGCGATGATCCAGAGCTGGCGACCGGCGCCGAGCTCCGCGCCCTCGCGGCGCCGTTCGGAGGCGGGCGATGAACGCCGGAGCGATGATCGCCACCCTCTCGGGCTTCCTCCTCGCGGCCGTTGGCGTCGGTGCCCTGGCCCTCTGGCAGAGCGAGCCCCAGGCCGCGACCGCGGGCCGCGGCGACGACTGGCGCCCGCCCTGCGTCCAGCGCCTCGGCGCCGCCTACCGCGACCTCGACGTCGCCGTAAGCGGCGCCGCCGAGGCCCCGACGACGCCGCGGCACACGGTGCTCTTCGGCGTCGATCGCAGCCCGTCGAACAACGAGGTCGCCGACGCCCAGCTCGGCGCGGTCGTCAGCTTCGCCAAGTCGCTGCCCCTCGACGTCGAGGCCGGCGTGCTCCTGATCTCCGACCGCAGCGACCGCTCGTCGACGCCGGACATGCCCCTTGAGTCAGCAACGGCGATCCCGCGGGCCGAGGCGCCGGCGCTCCCCTGCGCGCCAGACTGCGCGCCGCGCTCGCTCTTCGAGCAGCACTGCTACGAGCGCCTGGAGGAGGCGCTCGAGCGCCGAGCCAGCGACCAGGGCGAGGCGGCGGCGGAGCGCGAGCGCGTTCTCAAGGACGAGCGCGCGGCGAGGATCGACGCCTGGGCCGAGGCCGCCCGCGCCTACACGCCGAAGCCGGGGACCTCGCTCCTCGCCTTCTTCGCCAAGGTCGCCGACCTCCCGCCGGTGCTCCGCGCCCCCTCGCGGACCACGGTCGTCGTCCTCTCCGACCTCGAGGAGGCGCGGACCGGCGACCGCAAGAAGATCGACGCGTTCTACAAGAAGTACCTCGCCCACGGCGAGCGCTGCCCGGAGGTCGCGGCGATCCCCCAGGGCCTCGTCGGCCTCGACGTCGTCCTCCTCCAGACCCACACCGACGGGATCGACGCGGACGGCTGGGGGCAGCGTTGGGAGGCGCTCCTCGGCTGCGCCGGCGCCCACGTCCGACGCCAGCGCTACTCGCCGGCGGTCGATCTCGGCGACTACCTCGCGCCCTCGCTCGCCCTCGCGGCCGCGCCCGCGGGCGCGAGCTGAGCGGAGCGCACGAGGAGTCGGAGTCGGCCGCGGGCTGGCTCGCCGGATCAGACACCGGCGCGCTGGCCCGCGGCGCTCGTGCGCTCGCCATGCGCAGGAGCGCGCGGCGACGATCGATCGTTGCCGTCCGCGGCGGCCTCGGGCAAAAGGCAGCGATGGGGCTCTTTCAGACGCGCACCGGCTACGGCCGGCTCGACTCCTACGTCTTCGATCGGGCGCTGCGGCGGCTGACGGCGCCCTTCCACGGCTTCGCCCGCGAGCGCATCGTCCCCCGCCTGCGGCCCGGCCTCCGGGTCCTCGACGTCGGCTGCG
>JAGQIT010001426.1 GCA_020431135.1 Myxococcales bacterium
AGGTGTGCAACCGCGGCCTGAAGACGGTCGGCGCGGGCCTGAACACGGCCTTCTACGGCGGCGACCCGGAGGAGCTTCTCTGCGTCGCGACGTATGATCAGAACCTCGGGGCAGGGGAGTGCGTGATCGTCTCGTGCGATGTCAACGGCGAGGTGATGGGCAAGGTCCACGTCGAGGGCAACGACGACGGGATGGGCGGGAAGACGGCGCTTGAGTGCATCGATACGAACAACGGGGATATTGTCGATCCGATCGAGTGCGGGTAGGCGCTTCGCTCGGTAGCGGCGGCGAGCCGCGCGTGTCGCGGTTCATCTATCGTCAGAGCGCGAGCTGAACGGCGCGTCGAGCGGTTGCTGTCGCGGTACCTCCCGTGCGTTGTGAGGTTGTGCGTTGTGCGTCGTGCGGTGTGCGGCGTGCGATGCGCTTCGCTGCCACTGGCGTCGGTACGCCTCGCTCATGGGCGTCGGCCGTTGAGCTCACCTCTACGGATCGCAGCCAGGATCCTCCGCGTCCATGAGGCCGTCGCGATCGTCGTCGATCTCGTTCTCACAATTCGCGTTCGACTCCGCGTCCTCGCAGCCGACGTCGCCTAGGAGACAGCCGCAGCCGCGCGGGAAGAGGCTCGGATCGCCGTCGAGGGCGGCGGCGATCCTGCCGGAGCCCGGCGAGGGGACCGCGATGACGTTGTCGCCGGCGCGGACGAACCAGCCGACGTCGGGCGGGAAGATCGGGTGCGAGAACCAGCAGTAGGAGCGGCCCTCGGCGGTGTGCGGTGCGTCGATGACGTTGAGCACCCGGGTCGTCATCTTGCCGTTGAAGAGGGCGACTGGGTACACGACCTCGTTGCCGATGCCGGTGACGACCTGGCCGGCGCTCGCCTCGTCGCAGGTGTAGGTGTGGGGGTCGAGGTGGAGGACCTCGCGCTCGTCGAGCCAGCCGAACTGGACGGTCTCGATGCCCATGAAGGCGCACTCGTAGGCCGCCGAGAGGTCGTAGCCGCACAGGCGCGGGTCGCAGTTCTGATCGCCGACGCAGCTGTCTCCGAGGCAGAGCGGCGGGCGCAGGAAGGGCTGCTCCGCGTCGGCGCCGGGCCTGCAGGGATCGTCGGTCCCCGAGCAGATGGACGCGCTCTCGTCCCGGTTGATCGACAGGACCCCCGGCGGGATCTCGTCGCAGAGTTGGGGCTCGAAGAGGAGGGTCCAGTACTCGCCGTCGATGAGCTTGAAGGTGACCTGGGGCTCGCCGAGCGCGCTCTCGGGGGCGAAGGCGCGGAGGCACGCGACCGTGTCGATGCAGCCGTCGAGCCCGCAGATCCCCTCGGTCTTGTGGGCGCCGAGGCACTCGAGGACGCCGCGCACCGTCGTGACGTCGTCCCCCTCCTCGAGCTCGCTGTTCGAGCAGCGGAGGATGCAGTCGTCGACGAGCTGCTCGGCGGGGTCGCCACTGACACCGCCGAGCAGCGAGGGGAGGAGGCCGCACGACGCCGCGACCTCGCAGGCGTCGACGCAGCTCGTGGTCGAGGGTCGCGCGGCGGGACAGGAGGCGGCGACGAGCGCGGCGCCGATGAAGGTGAAGGGGAGGGACCGTCTCACCGCGCACCTCCGATGCCGATGCCGAAGCCGAGGAAGAAGCCGCTGTTGTCGCGGGCGTTGTTTGAGATCCGGGCGAGCGGATCGTCGATGGCATGGAGGCCGAGGAGGAGGACGTGCTGGACCGCGACCTTGCCGACGACGTAGCCGATGATCGCGTCGACGTGGATGTCGATGTCGACGTCGATGTTTCCGGTCCTCCCGGCAGCGCCGCCGCGGAACGAGCTCAGCGTGGGCGGGATCCCGCTGAGGTCGAGGAGGCCGAGGTTCAGCGTCGGCGTCGCGCGCAGCCGGAGATCGAAGGGGACGCGGGCGAAGCGGGTCCGGCTCTCGACGGCGCCGCCGACGAGGAGCGCGTGGCGTGCCCACTTGAGGGGCTCGTCATTCGCGTCGGCGAAGTCGTGCCAGGCGGGGCGCGTGTCCCATGAGTTCGCGGTGTAGGCGTAGCCGAAGACCGCGCCGACGCCGAGGTGCGGGCGCAGGTAGTGGAGGTAGCCGGCGCGGGTGCGGACGTAGAGATCGACGGGGTTGAAGACAGGGGCGACGTGGAGGTCGCCGAGCGCCATCGTCACGTCGCCCCAGATCTCGCGCCGCGGCGCGGTGAGCTCGACGCAGGCGGCGTCGCGGGGCGCCTCGTCGTCCTCCCAGCGGGCGACGAGGACGTACCAGCCCGGGACGCCGCCGCGGAGGTGCGCGGGGTCGCTGTGCCCGACGAGGCCGCCCTCCGCACCGCCGACGCCGCGGTCGAGCTGGAGCGCGAGCGGCCGCCCCTGGCCGCT
>JAGQIT010001427.1 GCA_020431135.1 Myxococcales bacterium
TCACCGCCATCGAGGCCGTCCGCGGCCTCGGCGACGCCCTCGTCTCGGGCCTCGTCACCCCCGACCGCGTCACCGTCGGCGCCGCGCTGCACACCGACATTCTCGGCGGAAACGCGGCCGGATTTCGCACCGACGCCGAGGCGCTCGCCCTCGCCGCCCTCGGCCGCCGCGTCGCCGCCGGCCTGGCCGATCGGGAATTCGCCGGACTGCGCGGCGTGCTCGCCGGTGCCGCGCTTGCGGAGCTCGCGGACGGCGGTGGTCACGACCTTGAGGCGCTGGGTCTGGGGGCGCGCGTGGCGGAGGCCGACGGCGAGGCCGCAGACCTGGCAAAACGCGAAGTCCTCACCCAGGGGGGAGCCGCAACGCGAGCACTTGTCGGCGCGGGCCGGCTCCTCGAAGATCATGCCGCAGACGCCGCACGCGCCGTCCCCGGGCTCGCTCGGGCTCCCGCACGCTGGACATGGGATCGACTCCGACAATCGTGTCCTCAACGGTCTGCGCTCGCGCCCCGAGGGAGGCTTGCCAGCATCGGCGGCGTGGGATAGACCCGCGCTCTCAACGGAACGTCAGGGTATCGGCCCCCTGGCAGAGCGTCAATTGAGCGCCCCTCCCGCAACGCCCGCAAAGACTCCCCACTCGACCCCGCGCTTCGGGGTCCGGGTCGCGCTCGTCGCCCTGGCGCTCGCCGCTTGCGCCCCCCTCGTCCGCCCGGCCCCCTTCGCCGGCGCCCGCGACCAGGTGACCGACGCGACCCTCGTCGGCCCCTTCGACGGCCAGGTCGTCGACGAGTCGACCGGCGAACCCGTCGACCGCGCGACCGTGGTCGGGATCTGGTCCTACGACCGTGGCGACGGCTTCATCGGCCCCTACGGCTCCGAGAGCTACGAGACCGAGACCGACGCGGCGGGGCGATATCGCATCCCGCCGGCTGAGCTGGCGATCCGCGGGAGCACCGTCCGCCTCGTCGCCTTCACCCTCGTCATCTACAAGCGCGGCTACGTCGGCTACCGCTCCGAGAGCACCCTAGAGGGCGAGCCGCGGACCGACTTCACCGTCCGTCACAACAAGATCGGCCTGCGCAAGTGGCGTGAGAGCGACTCCCATGCGGACCACCTCGACTACCTGGCGGCGCCGCGTGTGATCCAGCGCCTCGCCTCGTGGGAGGCCGATCTCGCCAACCTCGACCTCTACCGCGAGCTCGGCGGCGACGCCCCGGAGGCGGCGAAGGCCGACAAGACGGCGGCGATCCCCGACGTGAAGAAGGCCGGCGGCGACGGCTGGCTCGACGCCAGCGACCTCCTCAGCCCGGACGAGATCCGCCAGCGCACCCGGACCCAGACCCGCTTCGTCGTCGGCGAGCTGACCGATCTCGAGCGGACGAGCTTCTACCACGGCGTCCACTTCAAGGCGAAGGACAAGGGCGAGCCCCACGACATCGCCGTCCGCGTCTGGCAGGCGCCGCCCGGCGGCATGGGCCCCGTCATCGACACCATCGAGACGACGATGGTCGGCGCCGAGAAGGGCGACGAGATCACCGAGCTCACCTGGACCCTCGAGGCCGAGGGGGTCTACGCCGTCGCCTTCGTCGACCAGGCCGCGCAGGCCGGCCTCATCCTCACCTGCGGCGACATGGAGTGCGCCGACCTGGCGACGGCGCTGGTCCTCGCCCGCGAGCTCCACCGCAACCTCGATCGCCTCGGCAGCGCGCCGGTCGGCTCGAAGATGAATGTCGTCGACGACGATCCGGCCAGCGCCCCGCCGGCGACCATCGACGACGACGACGAGGAGGACGGGACATGAGCCGCCGCTTCACCCGCGCGCTCGCGCTCTGCGGCGCCCTCCTCGGGATCGCCGCGCCCCGCCCCGCCGCCGCCTGGGATCCGGCGGTCACGCACCTCGGCATGGTCGACGCGGCGCTGCGCCGGAGCGCCGTCCACCTGCGCTGGATGGCCGGCTCCGAGCTCACCCGCGGCCTCTTCACGCCGCTCACGGTCGACCCGGAGCGCCTCACCCCGGGCGAGCGCCGGTTCCTCAATCGCGCGCTCCTCAACGCCAGCGACGCCACCGGCAGCCGGCCGCTCGGCGGCCCCGGCACCTGCCCGGGCGAGGAGGCGCCGACGGTCTCGCGCCGCTACTGCGTCGACGGCGAGCGCTGGCAGATGGGGGCGTCGTCGTGGATCGAGCTCGGCGTGCTCGCCGAGCTGTCGCCGTCGGCCCGCGAGGTCCATCACTTCGTCGATCCGAAGGATCCGACGGCGCTCACCTGGAGCGACCCCGAGCTGCCGCGCTGGCTCCTGCGCCTGCGCCTGTCGCGGCACAACGGCGCGCCGCTGGCCGGCAACATCAACCGCACCAACTTCGACGGCCACGGGCGCACCGCCCTCGCCTGGCTCGCCGACGACGGTGACGTCCTCGCGCCGCCGCGCCTCTACGCCCACCTCGAGCGCGCCTACCTCGAGGCGGATCCGGCGGCCCGGCAGCATCACCTGGCGATGGCCCTCGTCTGCCTCGGCGCGCTCCTCCACGTCGCCCAGGACCTCTCGGTGCCGGCCCACGCCCGCGCCGACGTCAGCGCCTTCTTCGCGCCGCTCTCGGGGACCGCGGGCGATCGCGGCCTGCCGCTGCAGGAGGTCGCGAAGGGCCGCTACGGCCGGCGTGACCTCCCGCTTGGGACCGACGCACAGGCGATCGGCGAGGCCCGCGGCAAGCCCCTCGCTGGCAGCCTCGCCGGCCACCTGATCGGCGAGGAGGGCGACGCCGAGGCCGGCATCGCCCGCTTCACCGCGGCCCGCTTCTTCTCCGAGTCGACGGTCCCCGCCGCCGCGTTCATCGACGCCGAGCTCGACGCCGAGGCGGCCGCGGCCGCGCTCCTCAAGGACGCGCAGCTCGACCCGGTCGAGAAGGCCGGCGCCCGCCTGAGCCCGTGGCCGGCCGAGCGCGGCTACCTCCTCAGCGCCGCCGGCCGCCCGCTCGCCGCCTTCGACACCGACGACGCCGGCCGCGTCCGCCCCTACATCGACAGCGCGGTCTACAACGACCAGATGCGGGCGCTCCTGCCCCGCGCCGTCGACACGACGCGCTCGCTCCTCGACTTCGTCTTCCCGGGCTGGCCGGCGATCGACGTCGATCGCGGCGGCGAGCGGATCACCTTCGAGGTCGACAAGGGGATCCTCCAGCCGGAGCTCCTCGTCGTCCACCAGAGCGCCGCCGGCGTCCGGGCGACGAAGCGCAAGGTCAGCCTGCGGCCGGGCGAGCGCAACCGGATCGACAAGCTCCCCGAGACCGCCGAGGGCGAGCGCGTGATCCTGGTGCTGCGGGGCAAGTACGCGAGCGGCGATCCGCTGCTCTGGGAGCTGACCCTTCCGACAGTCGACGATCCGAAGACGATCGCCGCCGTCCCCGCGCCCTACGAGGCGCCCGAGGCCAGCGGCCCCGAGTCCGCCGAGGGCGTCGAGGACGACGAGGACGACGATCCGCTGCTCCCGCTCGAGGGCCTCGACTTCGGCGACGAGCACGACGAGGCCGCCGCCGAGGGCGACGCCGACGAGAGCGACGCCGACGAGAGCGACGCCGACGAGAGCGACGCGCCGGCGGATCCAGCCGCCGCGAAGTGACGGTCGAACGCTCCGCGACGGCGAGCGCAGCCGTCGCTACGACGCGCCGATCGAGCGCGCGTTGACCTCACGCCGACGCATCCGCGCTCGTGGCCTCGCCAGCCCTCGCTGGACGCCCAGGAGGCCTCCGGAGCGAAGTTCTGACAGGCGTACTGCGACCTTCTGGCGAGCGGCGAAGACTCGGAGGGACTCCCTGCGGAGGCGCCTACTCGCAGCTGACAGGTCTCGTCGAAGCCAGACTGGGATCCGAGCGCGCAGCTGCGGATCCGCGAGCGCGCCGGCGCGGGCCTGTGCGCCCTACTTCCGCGATCCTGAGCCCGTCGTCCGCCGCCCGCCGCCGCGACCAGCTCGCTGACCGCCGCCGCGCTGGCGTTGGCCCTGACCGCCAGGTCGCTTCCCCTTCGCGGCCGGCCTGTCCCCCGCCCCGCCGCTCGCGGCCTTCGGCTTGTCCGCGCGCTTCACCGGCGCCGCCTCCTCGACCACCTCGATGGCTGTCTCTTCGGACATCTCCTCGACGGCGCCGCGGAGGCTGAGGAGGCCGAGGTGCGTGGGGACGACCGCGAGCCCGAGCTCGAGCTGCTCGCGCGCCCGAGCGCCGTCGCCGTCCTCGATCGCCGCGCGGACGCTCGCCTCCTGCGCCGCAGCCAGCTCCGGGATCCGCTCGAGGGCCTGGGCCGCGCAACGACGGCGCTCGTCGCCGTCGCTCGCCAGGGCCTGCCAGGCGAGGAAGTAGGCCTCGAGGGCAGGATCCGCCGGCGCGCCAATGGCCTCCGAGACCGCGAGCTCCGCCGCCTTGCCGAAGGCCCGCTGGGCCCCCGAGCGATCGCCCAGGAGGAGCGAGACGCGGCCGCGCTCGTGGTGCGCCCAGGCGAAGTCCGGCGCCCGCCGCAGGAGCTGGCCGAGCTCCGCGAGGGCGGCCCGGGCCTGACCGGCGCGGCGCAGCGACTGCGCGAGGCGGAAGCGGGCGAGCGGCGCGTCCGGATCGAGATCGAGGTGACGCCGCAAGAGGCGGCGCTCGAGCGCCGGCACCAGCTCGCCGTCCTCGCCGTAGAGCTCCTCGCGGAACTCGCCCTCGTCGTCGTAGAGCACCGCGATCTCGCCGAGGAGCGCGAGCGCGAGGCGCTCGACCGTCGACGAGTGCGGCGCCCGCGAGCCGTCCTCTTCGACGAGGACCACGTCGCCGCCCTCCGCGAAGGGATCCGCGGAGAACACCAGGAGGTCGCGGCCGCGCTCGCCGATCACCCGATCGCCGGCGACGATCCGCCCGTCCTCCAGGGCCTCCTCGGTCGCCCTGCCCTGCTCCTCCAGCGGCAGGATCACCGCCTCCGAGCACGCGAGATCGAGGCCGTCCCAGCGCTCCCAGAGGATCCTGGCCGCCGGCGGCAGGCCCGAGGCCGCGAGCGCCCCTGAGCTCGCGGGATCGCCGAGCCGATGGAGCCCGTCGGGCGCGTCGCGGAGGCGGTCCTCGACGCGATCGAGCACCGCCTCGATCGAGCGACGGGCGCTGCGGGAGAGGGCTTCGGGCGAGGCCGCGTGTTCATCCATAGGCGAGGCGGAGTGTCCGCGCTCGCGCGCGCGGAGTCAAAAGGTCTCGGCGCCCTTGACCCGCGGCCGCCCTGGGCCCATGGTCAGCGCACATGTCCGCTGTCGCCTGATCCGCCCCACGCACCGGACGCCGCCTCCTCGCGGCGCCGCGTCGCGTGGGCACCACGAGAAGTCGCTCCCTGCCGGGTCCGCCTCCGACGAGGACCCCGCGCGCGGAGCATTGATCCCTCGTACCCGCGGAATCAGAGCAGTGAAGAACAGCAATTTCCCCCTCCCGGCCGGCATCGACGGCGGGGAGACCTCCTCTAGGCCCCTCTCCCTCGACGCACTCGGCTTCACGGCCGCCGAGGCCGCCCAGCTCGCGGCCCTCGACCCGCCGGCGCGCCCGGCCCGTGTCGCCCGCGTCGACGGCCCCCTCGCCCACGTCCTCGACCCCACCGGCGAGCACCTAGCCGCGATCCCGGGGCGCCTCCGCGGCGACCCGGAGCGCGCCCCGGCGGTCGGCGACTGGGTCGCGCTGCGCGACACGTCGCAGGGCGAGGCCGTGGTCGTCGACGTTCTCGATCGCCGCACACGCATCGCCCGGGCCGCCGCAGGCGCCCGCGCCCGCGTCCAGGTGATCGCGGCCAACGTCGACCGCGTCTTCGTCGTCATGGGCCTCGACGGCGACTTCAACCCGCGTCGCCTCGAGCGCTACCTGACGATCTGCGGCGACGCCGGGGCCGACGCCGTCGTGCTCTTGACCAAGGCGGCGGCCTGCGCCGACGTCGACGCCAAGATCGAGGCCTGCCGCCGGGTCGCCGGCGCGCCCTTCGTCCTCGGGATCCACGCGATCGACGTCATCGACGGCGTCGCCCCGGAGGTCCCGCGGACATACATCGAGTCGGGCATGACGATCGCGCTGGTCGGCTCCTCGGGCGCCGGCAAGTCGACCCTCGTCAACCACCTCCTCGGCGGCGCGCGGATGGCCACCGCGGCGGTTCGGGAGGGCGACGATCGCGGCAAGCACACGACCACGCACCGCGAGCTCATCGTCCTCCCGGGGGGCGGGCTGCTGATCGACAACCCCGGCATGCGCGAGCTCGCCCTGTGGCTCGACGCGGACGGCCTGCGCCGCGCCTTCGCCGACGTCGACGCGCTCGCCGGCGGCTGCCGCTTCCGCGACTGCTCGCACGGCCACGAGCCCGGCTGCGCGGTCCGTCAGGCGGTCGACGACGGCCTCCTCGACGAGGCTCGCCTCACCAGCTTCGACCGCCTCCAGCGTGAGGTCGAGGCGACCGAGCGCCGCCGCGATGAGCGGCGCAGACGCGCGGACGACCGCCAGCAGGGCAAGCTCTACCGCCGGATCGCGCGCGAGCGCCAGCGCCGACGCGGCGAGCGCTAGACGAGCGACGCGGCCCTCCGCAGGGGGGCCGCGTCGCGCCTTCACGCGCAGCGGCGCCGCACACAACATGTCCATTCAGACATCTTCTCGGCGCCGCGCGGAACATCCCCAGATGAACGCAAGAGAGCCTCGCTGCGACGACGCAGCGAGGCTCCCGCGCTCGGCCGACGCCGACGATCAGAGCTTGTGGAAGCGCGGCGGCATCGGCACGCCCTGCTCACGCAGCGTCCGCAGGAAGCGCGACAGGGAGATCGTCGACTTGAACTCCGTCGTCCCGTCACCCGCCTTGCCGGCGGTGAAGAGCGGTCGGTACTCGATGGTCCCGTCGGCGTGGACGTGCGGCTCGATGATCTCGAGGACCTGCATCGCCTCGGCGTTGACGCCCGAGTTTAGGCGGACGACGACGTCGATCGCGTGGGCCAGCGACACCGTCAGCGGCTGGAGGGCGCCCCCGGCCATCGTCGAGCCGAGCGCCGCGAGGCGGGTCAGGGCGTGCGCGGCGTTGATACCCCACAGCGAGACGACCGCGCCGCGGCTCGCCCCGGCGATCGCGTCGATCACCGCGGCCGCGTCCTGCTGGCCGCACTGCTGGCTGACGAGCTGATCGAGGCCGCCGCGCAGGAGCACGCCGAGGACGCTCGACAGATCGATCGTGTCCGAAGGATCCTTGAGGCGGCGGACCTGCACCCAGCCGCGGTGGCCGTGGCTCAGGCGCCCGGTGTCGGAGATGCAGGCGACGCGCAGCGTGTCCGGGATCTCGTTGACTACGGCCCGCATGAAGCGATCGAGGTTGACCCCGCCGCTGGCGCAGACGACGACGCGCCGGCACTCGCGGAGCATCAGCGCCAGGAGCTCGCGCATGTCGGCGCTGAGCACCTGCTCCTGGACCAGGGCCGCGAGGCTGTTGGCGTCGGTGCGGATCCGCCGGAGGCTGAGCACCGGGGTCTTGGCCGCGTGCGGCGGCAGGACGGCGTAGAGGTAGAAGCCGTGCTCGACGATCCCCTCGAGGACCTGGGCGCCCTCGACGAGGAGGCCGCGCTTGCGGGCGATCCGGCGGATCGCCAGCTGCAGCGAGCGCTCGCTGGTGAAGCGCAGGTCGATGCGCTCCGCCGGACCTGTCTCTCGAATCACGTGGATCGGACCCGAGCCGACGACCTGGATCTCGCGGACCTCGTGGTCGCGCATCAGATCGCCGAGCGGCCCGTACTCGAGGAGCTCGCGGGCGATCCGCTCCTTGAGCGGCCCGACCTCGACGTTGGTGTCGAGCTGATGCGAGTCGCGGAGATCGGCGATCATCGCCTCGATCTCGGTGAGCGCCTGCTCGCGGTCGTCGTCGTAGATGTCGCTCGACTTCGACGGATCGAGGCGCGGCACCGAGTGGAGCACGGACGTCACGATCTGGTTGGCGATCCGATCGAGGTAGGTGCTCTCGACGCCGGCCGCCGGCACGCGCTGCGCCGAGGTGAAGACGCCGCTGGTGTCGTCGACGAGCTCGACGAAGTCCGGGAGCACCTCGCCCTTCGCGGCCTCGCGCCGGCGCTTCGCCTTGGCGTCGCTCGGCGGCCGCGGCGGCTCGGGCGGGTTGATGCTCACGTCGTCGCCCTCGAGCATCAGGATGTAGTCGCCGACGTAGACGCGATCGGTGCGCTTGACGATCCGCGCCGCGGTCACCCGCCGGCCGTTTATATACGTGCCGTTGGTGCTGTCGAGGTCGAGGCACTCGACCCGACCTTCGTGGCGACGGAAGCGGAGATGGTGCTTCGAGACATTGACCCGATCGAGGACGAGATCGTTGTCGTCCTCGCGTCCAACCGAGAAGTTGTCGCCTTCGAAGGCGAAGCGCTGGGTCTGTCCCCCCTTCTCATGAACCACTACCGTAATCACCCTATTGGAGTACCCCGAACGGCCGATCCGCGACAAGCCGAAGCCTCGCCAAACGACCGATCGCCGCGGCCCACGGGCGATCCGCGCGGTCGCCGTGCGAGACGCGCGGTGTCGTCCCTAAACACCGTCAAGTGGGGCTCGAGGCCCCAGCTCAGAAGTCGTCGACGTCGTCGAGAGCGTCCTCAAGCGCGTCGATTTCGCGCTGCGACGCGCTGAGGGTCGGCGCGGACCCGGCCGCGGCCGTCGGCGCGGACCCGGACGCGCCGCGGATCTCCGCGTCGCGCCCCTGACGGATCCACCGACGCGCCGCCAGGGCGAGCGCCGCGATCGCCAAGATCGCCGCCACAGCGGTGCCCCAGAGCACCTCTGGGCGACCCACGTAGCCCTGGATGTCGGGGAAGCGGGCGACCAGCTCCGACTCGATCTCCTCGCGGCTCATCCCGGCCTCGGCCTTGACGAGCATCTCGTTCTCGAGCTTGCGCGCCTGCGGTGACGGGCACGTCGCGATCGTCCGCCCTGGGCAGTAGGGCGACATCAGATCGTGGCTCAGCTCGATGACGAGCTCTTCGGCCTCAGACGAGGCGCCTGGCGGCTGCGGCGACTGCATCGAGGGCCCCCCGGGGAGCTAGATGTCGATCTTCTTGGCCTTGCGCTTGCCGCCGCTGCCCTTGACCTTCTTCGCCTTGCCGGTGTTCTTCGGCGGGTGAAGGGCCTTGTAGCAGAACTTCTCGTGGGCCTCTTTTTGCTTCGGGTCCTCGAGATCCGGCTTCGGCGGGAGCTCGCCGCCGATGTTCTTCAGGTACTTGGTGATCTTGTTCTCGATGATCGTCCAGTGGGCGTCGGCCTTCTGGATCTCGGTGCGATCACTCTCGTTGTAGGCCTTGGGGTAGCCGTGCATCACGAGCTCGTGGGCCTCGAGGAAGTGGCCGATGAGCTTCGACTTCTCGAGGATCCGCGGCTCGTTGGCGAAGAGGCGCTGCTGCCAAGCGTTGATCTGCGGGATGAAGACCTGCTTGAACTGGTACCACTGCTCGTCCTCGGGGCTGCCGGGCTCGATGCCGAAGGCCTTCTCGCCCTCCTCCATCACCTTCTCGCGGTAGCACTCGAGCTCATCCCAGTAGTTGAGCATCCGCTTCAGGTTCTTCTTGTCGAACTTGTAGAGGTGCTTCTCGCCCTCGGGATCCTTGCGATCCCAGGCCTTGAGCTCCGCGTCGGTCGGCGGCGGCAGGCCGTCCGGCGGCCGCTTCTTCGGGCTCGGCTTGTACTCGTTCTTGATGAACTCCTCGTCGGCGTTGGTCTTGAGCGAGTCCTCGAGGGACTTGTGCTCCCCGCACCCCGCCACGGAGACGACAAACGCCGCGAAAATAGTGCCGACTCCCAGACGCCAAGCTCTGCTCATCCGTTACTCCTGCCCTGAGTTTGGGGGTGACTGTAGCGAGGGCCGACGGGGCTTGTAAAGCGCCGAGCGCTCGCGCTTGCCGCTGACGGCGAGAACCGTAGACTGGCGCCGGCGAGCCGCGCGCTCGCCCTCCCCGCGCTGACCCCGTCCACGGAGGCGACCATGCCACCTCGCAGCCCGAAGACCTCCCCAGCCCCCCGCGCCGCGACGACCACCCGCCGCCGCGCGAGCAAGTCCGCTGGGGGTGGCACGCGCGCCGCCACGCGCCCGAGCACCCTCGCGCCGCGATCGAGCCCCCAGGACGCCCGCGCACCGGCCACGAAGAACGCGAAGAAGAAGGCGAAGAACGTGAAGAAGAAGACCGCCAAGAAGGCGACCGCCGCGAAGAAGGCCACCTCCAAGAAGGCCACCTCCAAGAAGGCCACCTCCAAGAAGGCCACTGCCTCCAAGAAGGCCACTGCCTCCAAGAAGGCCACTGCCTCCAAGAAGGCCACTGCCTCCAAGAAGGCCACTGCCTCCAAGAAGGCCACTGCCTCCAAGAAGAAGGTCGCTGCCAAGAAGGCTACTGCAAGGAGCACGGACACCTCGAGGAAGAAGGCCGCTTCCATGAAGGAAGCGCCTTCCGCGAAGACAACCGCTTCAAAGAAGAAGACCGCTGCGAAGAAGACCGCCGCGAAGAGGACCGCGACCGACAAGAAATCGGCGGCCTCCGCGAAGAAGGCCGCCAAGAGGACCATGACCGAGAAGCAGACCACCGACTCGAGCGGCGGCGGACTCCCAGCCGTCGGGGCCAAGGCGCCAAACTTCAAGCTCGAGGCCGACGACGGTGAGACCTACGCGCTGCGCGATCTCAAGGGCGAGCGCTTCATCCTCTACTTCTACCCGCGCGACAGCACGCCGGGCTGCACCGTCGAGGCCTGCGACTTCCGCGATC
>JAGQIT010001428.1 GCA_020431135.1 Myxococcales bacterium
CGTCTACTGCTGGGGCTCGAACAAGAAGGGCGAGCTCGGCACCGGCGCCGGCGCCCTCCAGCTCGGGATCCCGGTGACCCGGCCGGCCCTCGTCCGCAAGGTCGACGACGCCAGCGGCCTCGCCCTCGGCGCCGAGCACTCGTGCGCGCGGCGGTCCAACGGCGCCGTCGCCTGCTGGGGCGGCGGCCAACACGGGGCCCTCGGCGCCGGCACCTCCAACGACTGGACGATGCGGATCCCGGTGAAGAACATGAGCAACGCCCTCGACCTGACGAGCGGCGAGTTCTTCTCGTGCGCCGTGACCCCGGGCGGCGTGATCCGCTGCTGGGGGGACAACGCGTCGGGCGCCCTCGGCGAGGCCCCGCGGACGATCCACCGCGCGCCGATCGTCGGCCTGCGCCTCGCCGACATCACCGCCATCGACGGCGGCGTCGACCACACCTGCGCGCGGACCAAGGACGGCCTCGTCCACTGCTGGGGGAGCAACGGCCACGGCCAGCTCGGCGAGGCCGCGGTGCTATGGGCGACGACGCCGATCGCGATCAAGGGGATCTGAGCCAGGGCGGACCTCTGCGAGGACGGCCTGACTGTTTGGACAGAGTGAGAGCTGCGGCGGCGCGCTCGTGCGCGCGCGCAGCAAGGCGAGTCCAGCGGAGTGGACACCCGAGGCGGCGCGTCGCTGCGCGAGCTTGCGGGCGCCGGTGATACCCTCGATCGGTGGCCCGCCTCGCAAGCTTCGCCCTCGCGGCCTGCGTCCTCCTCGTCGCGGATGAGGCCGCGGCCTGCGACGACTGCGACGACAGCTGGCAGGAGGTCACGCCGGCCTTCGCGGACACGATCCCCGCCGACGGCGTTCTCACGTTCCGCTACTCCGGCTACGGCGATCTCGACACGCTCACGCTGACCGTCCGCAGCGAGGACGAGGCCCTCGTCGACGGCGCAGCCGAGCTCTCCGAGGGGCCGCTCGTCTGGCGACCCGCGGCGCCGCTCACCGTCGGCGAGCGCTACACCTTCGCCCTCCTCGCCGCGAACCCGTACGGGTCCTGCAACAACGACACGCCCGCCGAAATCGAGCTCGAAGGTGAATTCACGGCGACCGAGCCCGTGCGCCCGCAGCCGCGCTGGGACGCGGTCGAGGTGACTCACCGGGTCGAAGTCTACCGCTCGCACGCCCTCGAGGACGTGGTTTGCTGCGAAGGAGACGCCCCAGAGATCACGGGCTGCGGCTATCTCCTCGGGGAGGAGTGCACATCGCTCCACGGCGACGGCCACCTCCACACCGACTTCAGGATCGATCCCGCCGCCTGGCCCGAGGCCCAGGGTCAACTCTACTACGCGCCGTTCACAACCACCTACGACGGAGCCGAGGTCGTCACCTTCGACGATAGCGACCCATTCCCCTGCGCCGTCCTGACGGCGACGGACCTCGCCACCGGCGAGGTCCACAAGGGACCGACGCACTGCCCGGATCCCGCCCTCGAGGACGAGCTCGGCGCACGCTCGATCGACCCGCGCGAGGCCCTCCCGTGCGAGAAGCTCTATGTCTGCGAGATCGACGAGGACTACGGTCGGTGGGACTACACCGACTGCCGACGCTGGCGCGGCGGCGGCTGTAGCTGCGCGACCGCAGGCCCGACCGGCGCCGCGCCGCTGCTCGTCCTGCTCGCCTTCGCGTTCGCGCGCCGCCGAAGGACGCGGCGATGACGGCGACAGGCGCTCGCCTCCTGGCCGGTCTCACAGCGGGGATCCTCGTCACCGCGCCGAGCACCGCGAGCGCCAGCGA
>JAGQIT010001429.1 GCA_020431135.1 Myxococcales bacterium
GAGCCGCGCCCGCGCGTCGGCGTCGAGGCCGAGGTAGATCCGACCGTCGCCCTGATCCTCGAGCGGCACGCCGAAGTCGCGGGCGACCTGCAGGCGCAGGAGCACGTCGACCGGCGAGATCTCGAGGAGGCGGGCGACGAGCGCGACCTCGAAGCCGGCGCCGACGAGGGCGCCGGCGCGGAGCACCGCCCGGACCTCCGGCGGCAGGCGATCGAAGCCGGCCTCCCGCGCCTTCTTCTTCGGCGCCGCGTCGTCGCCGGCCTGGACGGCGGCGGTGTAGCCCTCGACGCGCAGGAGGGCGTCGAGGAGCCCGCCCGCGAGCCCGGTCGGCGCGCGCGTGCGGAAGACGAGGAGCATCGGCAGGCGCAGCCAGTGCGGGCGCAGGATGAGCTCGCGCAGGCTCGCCAGCGTCGCCTCGTCGGCCTCCTCGACCGCCTCGAAGACGAGCACCGCGGGGTGCTCCGAGTGCTGCGCGAGGCGGTTGGCGACCTCGACGAGGACCGCGTCGGCGCCGGTCTGCGGGAGGTCGCCGAAGAGGTGGCGGCGCAGCCCGCTGAACACCCGCTCGCGCGCCTGGGCGACCAGCGGCACCTCGTCGCCGAGGACCGCCTCGATGCCGCGCCGCGCCTCGAGGAGCGGCCCGAAGGTCGACGGCGGCGCGTCGCAGCGGATCCGGATCGCCCGCAGATCGTCGGGGATCGCCGGCGGCTCCATGCCGACGAGGGCGGCGTGACGCCCCCCGCGGATCCGCTCCCAGACACCGTCGATCGTCGAATTCTTCGCAGGGCTCATGGCGCCCCGACTTTGCCACGCAGGTCGGCGCGGCGCCCAGCGGATCCCCATTTGCGGCCACTTTTGCGCGCTCGCCGGGGTGCTCGGGCCGCGGCCGCCCCGGGCGGCCGAAAGCGCGTACAATCCCGGGCCATGCGCACCCTCAGGGATCGAGTCGCGGTCGTCACCGGCGCCGCTAGCGGGATCGGGCGGGCGACCGCCGTCGCCCTCGCCGAGCGCGGGGCCGACGTCGCCCTCGCCGACATCGACGAGGTCGGCCTCCAGCAGACGGCGCGGCAGATCGAGGCGGGCGGCCGCAAGGCGACGACCCACACCGTCGACGTCTCCTCCAAGGACGCGATGCAGGCCTTCGTCGACGAGGTCGTCGACGCCCACGGCCGCGTCCACGTCGTCATCAACAACGCCGGCGTCTCGGTCTCGGCCCCCTTCGACGAGCACTCGCTCGAGGACTTCGAGTGGCTCTTCGGCGTCAACTTCTGGGGCGTCGTCTACGGCTGCAAGTTCTTCCTCCCGCACATCAAGGCCGCCGGCGAGGGGCACATCGTCAACATCTCGAGCCTCTTCGGCCTCATCGGCCTGCCGACCCAGTCGTCCTACGCGGCGTCGAAGTTCGCGGTCCGCGGCTTCAGCGAGTCGCTGCGCTCCGAGCTCCAGCCGCTGCGGATCGGCGTGACCTCGGTCCACCCCGGCGGGATCAACACCAACATCGTCAAGAGCTCGCGCTTCACCGAGCTCGCGCCCGGGCAGAAGGCGAAGATCATCCGCAGCTTCGAGAAGCGCGGCTGGCCGCCGGAGCTCGTCGGCAAGCGGATCATCGACGCGATCGAGCGCGACCGGGCCCGCGTCCTCGTCGGCCCCGAGACCTACGTGACCGACCTCGCCAAGCGCCTGATCCCGACCGGCACCAACCGCATCGTCGACCGCCTGCGCAAGCGCCTCGGGCTCTGATCCGCGGCGGCGACCGGCGGACGGCAACGATTGCGGCGACCGCTCGCGGCGCGCTGAAGGCACACGGGCGGCGCGAAGTCGCGGTCTCTGGGCGCTTCGCGGTCTCCACGCCTGCCCGCCGAAAACGCGCCTGACCGCGCTCGATCGCCGCCGTCGGTGCTACAAACGCGGCGGATGCTCCCCGACTGGCTCCGCGAACTCGTCGACTTCGTCCCCGCGGGCGTCGCCGTCGTCGTCGCCGTCGTCACCCTGCTGGTCGCCCGCGCGCTCCTCGACCGCGCGGCGAAGCGGCGATCGACGACGCCCGGAGTGCGCAGCAACGCGATCATGCTCGCGCTGACGCTGGCCGCCATCGTCCTGGTCATCGTCCTCCTGCCGATCAGCGACGCGGCCCGCGAGCAGCTCCTGAGCTTCCTCGGCATCCTGATCAGCGCGACGATCGCCCTGTCGTCGACGACCTTCCTCGGCAACGCGATGGCCGGGCTGATGCTGCGGGCGCTCCGCAACTTCCGCCCCGGCGACTTCATCCGCGTGGGCGACCACTTCGGCCGGGTCACGGAGCGCGGGATCTTCCACGTCGAGCTCCAGACCGAGGACCGCGACCTGACGACGCTGCCGAACCTCCACCTGGTCAACAACCCGGTGACCGTCGTCCGCGCCTCGGGGACGATCCTCTCGGCGAACGTCTCGCTCGGCTACGACGTCGCCCACCCGCGCGCCGAGAAGCTGATGCTCGAGGCGGCGGAGGCCGCCGGCCTCCGCGACGGCTTCGTCCACATCACCGAGCTCGGCGACCACGCCGTCAGCTACCGCGTCGCCGGCCTCCTCACCGAGGTCC
>JAGQIT010000162.1 GCA_020431135.1 Myxococcales bacterium
AACACCTGCCCCGGCGACGGCCAGGTCTGCGCGCAGCTCTTCGACCCGGACCCGCAGTACCCGCAGCTCGACCACGTCGGCGTCTGCGCCCTGCCGGAGTAGCGAGCGACCGGGAGCGCTAGTCGATCACCGGCATCGGCCCGCAGCGATCCCGCCCCTCGACCTTGAGCCAGAGCTTGCCGTCGCGGACCCCGACCCGGGTCACGCGGCCGCGCGGCGCCCGTATCCACCGGTAGTCGGTCGCGTGATCGCGGCCGTCGTCGACGGCGACGCGGAGGAGCCCGCCGCCCTTCGGCGAGGCGACGCACTCGCCGGGGACGATCGCCGCCCCGCCGAGCTCGAAGCGGAGCGGGCGATCGGGGTCGACCTCGGCGCAGACGAGGGCCGGGCCGCCGCGCTCGCAGGTCCGCTGCGGGGTTAGGTCCCAGCCCCGCTTCGGGGCGCAGGCCGCCGCGCCGAGGCACAGGCCGAGGCCGACGACGCGGGCGAGCCAGCCGCGAGCGCGGCCGCGCGGGCTGTGGCATCCTCGTCGGCGGTGGCCGAGGAGACAAAGCGCAAGCGACGACGCTGGCGGCGGCGCAAGAACGTCAAGGGCAAGCCGAAGGCGATCGACGACGCCATGTGGCGGCTCGTCCGCGGCTACGTGCCCGCCGACAAGATCCGCCTCGTGCTCCTGCGCAACGTCTGGGCCCAGGTCGCCGGCGAGGGCCTGGCCAAGCGCGCGTGGCCGGAGGCGGTCTCGGGGCATGAGGCGATTATCGCGGTCCACGACAGCCAGTGGCTACACGAGCTGACGTATATGCGCCAGGCCCTCGTCCGCCGGATCCGCGAGCTCGCGCCGAACACGGACCTGACCTCGGTGCGCCTCCGCCTCGCCCGCCGTGAGCGCCCGCCGCCGCCGCCGGTCGAGCCGCCCGTGATCATGCCCGAGCGGGCGCCCCCGCTGCCCGCAGAGCCGAGCCGCGAGACCGCCGAGGCGATCCACGCCGTCGACGATCCGGAGCTGCGCGAGGCGATCGCCGCCGCGCGGATCGTCCTGAGCTGGCCGCCGCCCCGCTACCCCAGCTGAGCGATCTCGCCCCTCGAGCCAGCGCGGCGACTGGCGCGATTCTCCCCTTTCGCCTACCGTATCGCCGCTGTGCTTATGCGCTCGTCCCTGCGTCTGCTCGCCGCCCTCCCCCTCCTGTGCTCCCTCAGCTTCGCCTGCGGGCGCGGCCGCGAGCAGGCGCCCGCCGCCGATGCGTCCGCTGCCGAGGCGAAGGCCGACACCAAGGCCAAGGGCAAGAGCGGCAAGCTCTTCGACGACATCGCCTCGCCGCTCGAGTTCCGCGATCCGGAGCCGGGCCCCCGCGCCCCCGACAGCGCCGCCTTCGGGGCGGTCATCGGCGCGACCAGCTACGCCGAGATCCAGAAGCTCACCGAGGCCCGCGACCTCCACTGCAAGGACACCTCGGTGCGCGCGATGATGGACGCGAAGCGGGCCGCCGAGCGCAAGAAGCAGGAGGAGGAGGGCGCCGACGCGGTCTCGTCGGCGTCGTGGATGAACAAGAAGAGCAAGCGCGAGAAGAACCCGCAGGTCCGCTTCGCCTGCCCGAAGGTCACCTCGGAGCTCTTCACCGACCGCGAGCGGCCGCGCTCGCGCGGCCGCCTCCTCTACGTCTTCGACAGCGAGGAGCTGCCGCTGCGCCACGCGTCGTACCAGCGCTCGCACCACAACCACGACGCGGCGATCGCCGACTACAGGGACGCGGTCGCGGCCGCGACCGCGATCTACGGCGAGCCGACCGAGAGCCGCGGCGAGATCCCCGAGGCGGGCGCCGACGGCAAGATCGACTTCCCGCAGGGCCGCAGCCTCGAGACGCGCTGGGACTTCTCCGATCTCACGGTCCGCGTCACGGCGATCCACTTCGGTCGCAAGGTGACCGTCGGCGAGCGCGTCGAGGTCCCGCACGGCGTCCGCCCGGACGCCCCGACGATGGGCAAGCCGGCGTCGACCAAGGCGCCCGCCCTCGCCGACGCGGCCAAGGCGACCCCGTCAGCGGACCCGCCGGCGCCGACCGAGGGCCTCAGCAAAGAGGAGCAGGCCGAGCTCGAGGCCAAGCGAGCGGCCGACGCCGCCTCCGCGGCCAAGGCCGGCGCGAAGGCGAAGAAGCCCTCGAAGGGCTAGCGACGCCGTCGCGGTGTGGCGGCCGTCGATCGCCAACGCGCGACGTCGCCGTGCAGACCTATGCGCGGACCGGCGGCCCCACGCTGGCAAATGCATCGCGTCGAACGCGCGGCGAAGATTGCGCTAGGCGCCGTCGCCGGCCATGATGCGGCCCGTAAGGCCGCCCATGGACGACTTCCTCATCCGCTTCAACGAGGTCCTCAGCGCGATCAACGGCGTCATCTTCCACGACTTCGTTCTCTACACGGTCCTCGGCGTCGGCGTCCTGTTCACGATCTGGAGCGGCTTCTGCCAGTATCACGCCCTCAGCCACGGCGTCGCGGTCATCCGCGGGCGCTATGACGACCACGACGACCCGGGCGCGATCAACCACTTCCAGGCGCTCTCCGCCGCCCTCTCGGCGACGGTCGGCCTCGGCAACATCGGCGGCGTCGCCGTGGCGATCGCCCTCGGCGGCCCCGGGGCGATCTTCTGGATGTGGGTGGTCGGCGTCTTCGGCATGGCCCTCAAGACCACCGAGGTCACGCAGTCGATGCTCTTCCGCAACACCAAGAAGGCGGACGATCCCCACGGCGGGCCGATGTGGGTGGTCGAGGAGGGCCTCGCCCAGCGAAACCCGCGCTGGCGCCCGATCGGCCGGGTGATCGGCGTTCTCTTCTGCATCACCCTGCTGATCGCGACGATCACCGGCGGCAACATGTTCCAGGCCTGGAACGTCGCCGTCGTCACCGAGGACGGCCTCGGGATCCCGCAGCCGCTCGTCGGCGCGATCCAGGCGGTGCTCGTCGGCGCGGTGATCCTCGGCGGGATCAAGCGGATCGGCGCGGTCGCGGGGCGGATCGTCCCCATCATGTGCCTGATCTACCTGATCGCCTCGTTCTACGTCCTCGGCGTCCACATCGGCGAGCTCCCGGAGATGCTGCGCTTGATCGTCGCCTCGGCCTTCAACCCGGCGGAGGCGAGCGGCGCCTTCGTCGGCGCGTCCTTCGGCCTCGCCTTCCTCTGGGGAATGAAGCGCGCGCTCTTCTCGAGCGAGGTCGGCCAGGGCTCGTCGCCGATCGCCCACTCCGCCGCGAAGACGAACGAGCCTGTCCGTGAGGGCGTCGTCGCCGGCCTCGAGCCCTTCATCGACACGATCGTCGTCGCCACCCTGACGTCGCTGGTGATCCTGTCGAGCGGCGCCTGGAACCGCGAGGGCGAGACCACCTTCGACAGCGCGCCGACCTTCGTCGCAGCCTCCCAAGCGACCGACGAGAGCGAGCCGAACTGGACCCTCAGCACCCGCGATCTCCCGCGCAAGACCCGCAAGGCCGAGTCGATCAGCGGCCCGTGGAAGGAGGGCGATCCGGTCTTCGTCATCGCCCGCTACGGCGACGTCGACGAGCAGACCGGCACCGACCTCCAGCGCGTCACCGGCACGGTCGTCCCGGCCGGCGAAGACCCGGAGACCTGGGCCGTCGACTGGGCGCCGGTCAACGCCGCGACAGCGCCGGTGCTCGAGTCCCCCGACATCTACCGCGACTACGTCGGCGCGGCGCTGACGAGCCACGCCTTCGACCGCGTCACCCCCGGCCTCGGCAAGTGGCTGGTGCTCTTCTCGTCGTGGCTCTTCGCCCTGTCGACGATGATCTCGTGGAGCTACTACGGCGAGCAGGGCGTCATCTACATCGCCGGCGAGCGCTGGGTGATCCCCTACAAGGTCTTCTACTGCGCGGCGATCGTCCTGGCGACGGTCGGCCTCGTGACCACCGACGCCGAGCTCGACAACCTGACGACCCTCGGCACCGGCGTCATGCTCGTCGTCAACATCCCGATCATGCTCCTCTTCGGCGCGGCCGCGATGAAGGCGTACCGCCGCTACTTCGAGCGCCTCAAGGCCGGCGAGTTCGACAAGCACAAGGCCGCGACGCTCACCGACCTCGTCGAGGGGCGCGACCCAGAGGACGAGAGCTAGATCAAGAGCCTGTGGAGAGCGCGCGCACAACCGGCTGCGGTTGCGCGCCGCGACCCACCCACGGCGCGGTCGTCTCGAACGCCGCGATCAGGCCTCGCCAGGGCCGTGAGTCTCAAGGGTTCGACAGGAGGACGCCGTTGCCGAACACGACGTCATCGACGCCATCCTCGTTGAGATCGCCCACCGGGACGCGCTCGTAGGGGAGCGCGAAGCTCCCTTCGGCCGCGACCGCAGGCGGCGGCGGGTCGAGGTTCACCTCGAGGATCGCCCGGAGCTCTGGCGGGCTCAGGAGCATCGCGTCCCAGCGCAGGCCGCCGTCGAAGCGACCGAGAACGACCTCCGCCGCGCTCGCGTCCTCGACAACAACCTCAATCGGGCCGAGGCCGCCGTCCTCGTCGATCTCGAGCCCCAGGAGGGACCACTGCTTCGCGTCGTACGTGAAGGCGGTGACGAAGAGGTAGGCGGGATCCGAGGGGGTCCGCGCCGCCGCCACGAGGCGGTTCATCCCGGGCTCGACCGGGGTGGCCTTGGCCTCTACAAAACCGCCGTCACCGACGCCGAACCACCGCTCGATCTCGGAGTTCACGGCGTCCGCGCGGTTGATCACGAGATCGAGCGCCCCGTCGTCGTCGAGATCAAAGAGGATGATCTCGCGGCGCTCCGGGCCATCGTCGAGCCCCGCGACCGGCGCGGGCGTGAACCCGCCGCCGCCGTCACCGAGGAAGCTCGTGATCCCGGCGACGCCCACGGCGATGACGTCGACGTCGCCGTCGCCGTCGACGTCGCCCGCGGCGAGGTCCGAGAGAACGCCCGGGCTGGGGTGCGTGACCCCAGCCTCGAAGGTCCCGTCGCCGACCCCGGGGAGCACGACCAGCGTCGGCCCCCCCTCCGAGGTGATCACGTCGACGTGACCGTCGCCGTCGACGTCCGCGACCGCCAAGGTCCTCCCGGAGGGTGCGTCCAGCAGCTCGTGCAGGTGCGGCGTGAAACCGCCGAGCCCGTCGCCCTCGGCAGTGCGGAGGAGCGTCGGGCAACGCGGCGCCAGCGGTCCGAGCGGAGGGGGGGCCGGCGCGGCCGTGAGGTCCCAGATCCCGGGCGCAGGCGCAGGCTGAGCGGGACAGAAGCCGTCTGAGATCCCGAGCACGTCGAGGTGACCATCCTCGTTGAAATCCGCGGTCGCTTGGAGAACGCCGGGGAAGAGCTCGGCCTCGACGAAATCGAAGCAGAGCTCCCCCTCCTCCGCGAGACCATCGCCGCAGCCCCCCCCTCCCGTCGTCGTCTCAGCGCCGGTCGACACTCCGCTCGTCGTCGTGCTCGACGCGGCCGAAGTCGACGACCCTGTCGCCTCGCCGGTGCTCGTCGAGCCGCTCGTCGAGCCGCCCGCAGACGTCGAGGCGTCCGCGCTCTCTCCGCCCGTCGATGTGCTCAGACCGCCCGTGACCTCGGAGCCGGAGGTCACCGCCTCCGGCGGCGAGCAGGCGAGCACAATACCGACAAAGAGCCCTGCGTCGCGGACAGCTCGCATAAGAGGAACATACGTGCCTGCTGCCCCGGTGTCACCGAAATTGGACGCCGCGGCGCCGCCGGCTCTCGCGCCATGGACGCGCGCCCGGTGTGCGGATTCGCCACACTCATATTCGCGTGAAGCGACACGCTCCGTTCGCCTATTCACAATACAAACACCCGACCCATCGTACAGGTGTAGCGAAAACGTACGCGCCCCGTACATATCGCCTTGCGAGCGACAGGCGGGGCTTCGCGCCCCCAAGGGCAGCGACCTGCCCCCCGATCAAAATCGCGGTATCGCGTCTCTGTCGACGCAACCAGCGGCGCGACACAAACACCGTTGATTTCGCGCACCGCCGGCCGGCACGTCCACGATAGACATTATCAAAGTCGCCCCGTGCGCCCACACACTTAACAGTGTCATTGTTTAATCGTGCAGACCCTGCGAGAGTCCTGCGGTCTTCAACAATCGCCAACAGAGGTGTTCATGCGCGCATTCAGCAGGCAGCTGGCCCTTCTGCCAGCGGGCCTATTCGCGGCATCGCTGAGCTGCGGAGAGCCCGATCAGAGCCCCCCACGACCATTGCCGCCGTCTGGCAATATCGACAACAGCACCCCCCCCGCCGTCGCACGCCGCGCCCCAGCCGTCGGCGGGGTGCGGGATCGCTACACCCCCCAGTCCTTCGACCTGCTGTCCGTCCGGGTGGACGCAGCTCACGGGCGACGCCACGCCGAACACCTTCGACGAGGACAGCTGGGATCCGACCGACTACTGCGTATTCAGCTACGCAGAGGATGACGCGATTCACCTCGGCTCGGGGAGCGATCTCGTGTTCGCAGGGGACGACGCCGACTCCGTCCACGCCGGCCCCGGCGACGACCACGTTAAGGGCGAAGGCGGCGACGACCTCCTCCGCGGCGGCCCGGGAGACGACATCCTCTACGGTGGGGACGACGCCGACACCCTCCTCGGCAACGCGGGCGACGACATCCTCCACGGAGAGGCTGGCGCCGACACGATCCACCCCGGCCCCGGCGCCGACGCGGCCTTCGGCGGCGGCGGCGACGACGTCTTTATCGTCGGCTCTCCCTGCGAGGTCAGCGCGGGCGATCGGATCGACGGAGGGAGCGGCAGCGACAAGGTCCAGAGCCCGCTGACAGAGGCTCAGCTCACCAGCCTCGGCTATTCGTTCGCCTCTATCGAGACCTTCGAGATCATCGCGTACGACCACAGCGAGTGCCTCGTCGTCGACCAGCCGATCGGCGACCCGACCCCGATCACGCCGACCGGCGGCGGCCTCTTCACCCGCCTGGCGCCGCGCGACAACGGCACGCTCCTCGCGGGCACCGGGGCCTCGGTCTTCGACATCAGCGCGATCGGGACCGCGACGCTCAAGCACAGCGGCGACGCCGCGACGATCGCCCCCACGGCCCACCTGTACGGCGTCACCGATTGGAGCGCCAGCGAGTTCAAGACCTACGACTCCGCGGGGACGCTCCTGGGGACCGTCGCCAACGTGCCGCCGGCGACCTACTTCAAGGCCCTGCCGACGAGCAGCCACGTCCTGCGCGGCGACGTCGAGGTCACCGACCCCGAGACGCTCACGGCCGTCGGCTTCCGAGCCCTCTACTCCAACGGCACCCAGCGGTCGCAGGTGAGCGCGCCCAGCCTCGGGATGACCCGGCTGACGCCGACCCACGTCGTTCACACCACCGCGACGACGCTGACCAAGACCGACCTCGACGGCAACGACGCCTGGAGCGTCACCCGCTCGATCTTCGACCTCGCGCCGTCGATGGGGGCCACGACCCGCTTCATCGCCATCTACCGCGCGGACCCGAACCACGTCTATCACTTCGAAGAGAACGGCAGCGCGACCTCGACGACGGTCGACGGCCAGGTGTGGAACGTCGCGATCTCGCCCGACGGCGACCACTCCGCGGCGACCGTGCACCAGACGGGGCAGTGGGCGCCTCGGCTCTACCTCTTCACCAACGGGCAGCTCAACGACGCCATCGAGCTCCCCGTCGTCTACGCGAACTCCCTCGCTGTCACCGACCAGGGCGAGATCATGGTCGGCGGTCAGGACTCCTCGGATCACGGGCTCCTCCTCTTCTACGCCGCCAACGGGAACCTCCTCTGGCAGGAGAGCCTCGGCTACGAGAAGAACGGATACCGCCCGAAGGTCGTCGCCTCGCCGAGCGGCGACGTCATCGCAGTCGCTCAGACTCTCGGCCTCTCGGTCTACTCCATCGACAGGAGCCCCTAGCCATGTCACGCCGCCACTCCCCTCAAACGCTCCAATTCTCGGCCGCGCTGCTCGGGCTCGCTCTCCTGCCGACGACCGCAGCGGCGACCGAGCCGACGACACAGCAATGCGCGAACCTGCCGGCGCCGCAGCCGACGTTCTGGCCGCTCTACGAGCGACCCAACGGTCAGTCCGCGCAGGACTTCATGATCGACCCCCAGGACGCGCTCAACGGCCTGCGCAACTACATCTGGAACAACTTCGGCGAGTTCCAGGGGTCCTCACAGAACTGGGTCCCGAACAACTACGTCCACACCGGCATCGACCTCAACGCCATCTACTCCCCCACGGGCGGCGACTTCGTGGTCGTCGCCCAGTCCGGGTACATCTGGGGCGCGCACAATTTCAACCCGGTGTCCGACGGCTGCACGCATGCGTACAATTGCAAGCTCTACCTCCGAACCGACGACCATCGCTACACGTACTATTACGCGCACCTCAACGTCAGCACCCTTGACGCGGACCACGACAGCCAGGTGCGCGCGGCGATCCACGCGGCGGCGATGGCCGACAACAAGGACACGGTCTCCCTCTACGAGACCGGCGGCAACCCGTGTGACCCCGACAACGACCTCGGATGCAGCCGCGTCGCCGCCGGCAAGGCGCTCTCGTCGATCGGGGCCTTCGACTTCTCACACACTCACCTCCACTTCTCGATCTTCGACGCGTGCGAGAACTACGACGGCCTGAACCCCCTCGGCGTCTACATGGCCCAGGACTTCGACTTCGGCTACGTCGACGACAAGGACCCGTTCATCGAGACGCTCGATCTCGTGAACAGCTCCGACCAGGCGATCGCGGTCACGGATCGATGCACCGAGGTCGCGCAGCCGTTCGACATCGTCGCGAAGATGTGGGACGTCTGGCGCGACGCGGGTGATCCTGACCTCCTGAAGCTCAACGATCGCCTGGGCGTCTACGAGGCGTCCTATCGCCTCGTCAACCTCTCGCTCGAGGAGGACTCGACCCCCGTGACTTGGTACAGGTTCGACCAGATCCCGTTCCAGTGCGCGGGCGAGAACCAGGGGGAGGCGTGCCTGCCGGATCTCGACGAGACCGACCTCTGCGCCGAGTTCAATATCTACCCGCATAATGGGAACTCGCAGTGGTACGGGCCCTACCTGGCGCGGCCATACACGCAGTACATGTACCGCGACACGCCCAATTTCACGTCGACCAGCCGCGACTTCGACGACGAAGACGCGATCTACTATCATTCGCTCAACCACGAATGGGGTGTCAACAGCGCGCTCCTCAGCCCCGCGGGCGGCCAGTATCAGCTGACCGCCGAGGCCTTCGACATCTTCGGGCAGTCGGCCGAGAAGACGATCTTCTTCCAGGTCCCGTCCAACCCCGCGGTGGCCACCGGCGACCTCCTGATCCGCGATCACAGCGAAGACCTCGGGGCCATCCCGTCGACGCTCGGCGGCAAGAAGCACTTCAAGAGCTCGAGCATCAGGGTCGTCCCCGACGCCCAATCGTGCCCCGCCCCGGGGGACGCCGCCTGGCAGACCACGCAGTGGTACAAGGTCACCGCCAACAGCGACTACAAGGTCTGCGTGCTCGTCGAGAACATGGGCTGCGACCCGATCGACGAGTTCGACGTCCAGGTCGGCGAGACCGTCGCGTCGATGATCTCGACCAACTGGTCGACGATCGACGTCCAGAAGACCATCGCCGGCTCGCCGGCGATCGCCGCCTACGATCCCGGTCCCATGGCCCACGACGACGAGGTCGTCGTCTCCTTCAGCTGGACGCCGGCGACCACCGGGCACAGGTGCCTCATCGCCGGGGTGAATTCGACCGACAACCCGATCAAGGACATCCCCGTCGACATGAACGGGCTCATGGACTTCACGGATCCGCAGGTCAACGGGACGGACTCGGACTTCGTCCCCTGGGACAGCAACCTCGGGCAGCGCAACGTCACGGTGTCAAACACGACGGATCCGTTCAAATTCGGCAACCCGTTCTCCTCGGCGATCACCCTCGCGGTCGACATCGACTGCAACGATCTCCCGATCGACGCGATGGGCTCGTCGGTCACGCTGCGGATGGAGACCTTCGGCGAGGTCGAGGACAACTGGGACACCGTGCCGGGGACGACGATGACGCTCGACAAGCAGGCGAACATCTCGCTCGACCTCGAGGAGTGCAAGATCCACTTCCCGGCGATCACGATCCCCGCCAACACCGTGGTCAACGCCTGGCTCGACGTCACGCTGCCGGTGATGTACACGGGCACGTGGATGATCGATATCCTCGCCACGGTCAACGGGGTCCAGCGCGACGGGATCACGGTCGCGCACACGCAGTGAGCGAGGCCGCCGCGGCGTGACCTCGGCGAGGTCGTCCTCGCGCCGAGGTGCGCTCGCGGCAAGCAGACCGCCCGCACGGCGCCGCGCCCGTCTCCACATCGACGAGCGCGCCGCCGTGCGTGCGCCTGCGGACGGGCAGCGCTAGAGCGAGCCCAGACCCGCGACCACGAGGCCAGTGCTCGCGCCGCCGGCGATCGTCTCGACGCTCATGAGGGGCTCGCCCGGGAGCGCCCGGTGGAGCTTGACGTCGAGGGGCGCGCCGCGCGGCCGCCGGAGCGCGAGGGCGACCGGGTGGATCGGCCCGAGGTCGAAGCGGCGGAAGCTCCAGTCCGCCGGCTCGTCGTCGAAGCCGTCGACGAAGTTGATGGCGATCGCCCCGTCGTCGGCGATCGTGAACCAGAAGCGGCCGAGGCCGAGGCTGATGCCGACGCCGCGCGCCTTCATGTAGGCCTCCTTGAGCGTCCAGTAGTCGAAGAAGCGCTCGGCGAGCGCCGGGCCGTCGAGGCCGTCGAGGGAGGCGACCTCGGGCGCGGCGAAGAAGTGCGTCGAGATCCCGCGGAGGTTGCCCTTGCGGTCGCGGGCCTCGACGTCGACGCCGACGTCGTCGCCGCGGGCGACGGCGAGCACCGCCCGGCCGTGGGTGTGCGAGAGGTTGAAGCGGAGGTCGCCGGCGCCGAGCGAGGGGTCGATCTCCGGGCGGCCGTGCGCGCCGATGACGAAGCGCCAGCCCTCGGGCGCGATCGCGGGGACGTAGCGGGTGAGCGTCCCCCGCACCAGGGCCCGGGCGATGAGGAAGCCGTGGCGGTGGCGCTCAAACTTGAAGCGCTGGCGGCGAGCGACCTCCGCCGCGGACAGCCACGCGGCGTAGCGATCGAGGCGCTCCTGGACGGCGATCGCCTCCGGCTCGACCTCCCAGACGTGGATCTCCCCGACTCCGAGCTCGATCGCCGGCACACGCACCGTCCCCGCCGCCCTTGCGCAGGCCGGCGACGGCCGACAAGGTACCATCCGACGCTCGCCCATGCCCGCCGCCGCCGACAAGCTCGGGATCCTCCTGGTCAACCTCGGGACCCCGGACGCCCCCGACACCGCCGCAGTGCGCCGCTACCTCGCGGAGTTCCTCAGCGATCCGCGGGTCATCGACATAGGCCCGGTCGGCCGCTGGCTCCTCCTCCACCTGATCATCCTCCGCTTCCGCCCGGCGAAGTCGGCCCACGCCTACCAGGCGATCTGGAGCCCCGAGGGCTCGCCGCTGCTCGTCCACTCGAAGGCGCTCGCCGCCGGCGTCCGCGAGCGCCTCCCCGGCGTCCCGATCGCCCTGGCGATGCGCTACGGCCAGCCCTCCCTCGCCGCCGGCATGACCGAGCTCGAGGCGGCCGGCTGCACGCGGATCCTCCTCGCGCCGCTCTACCCACACTACGCGGCGTCGACGACCGGGTCGACGATCGAGGCCGCCTACAAGCTCGCGGCCGCGCGCTGGAACGTCCCCTTCATCGACGTTCTCCCGCCCTTCTACGACCACCCGGCGTTCATCGACGCGATGGCCCAGGTCGGCGCCCCGACGCTCGCCGAGTTCGCGCCGGATCACGTCCTCTACTCGTTCCACGGCGTCCCGGAGCGCCACGTCCACAAGAGCGATCCGAGCGGCGACCACTGCCTGAGGAGCGACTCGTGCTGCGCGACGATCAGCGCGGCCAACCGCAGCTGCTACCGCGCCCAGTGCTTCGCCACCGCGCGGGCGCTGACCGCCCGCCTCGGCCTCGATGCGGCGCAGACGAGCGTCGGCTTCCAGTCCCGCCTCGGGCGCACGGTGTGGATCCAGCCCTACACCGACGCGATCCTGCCGGAGCTCGTCCGCCGCGGCGTCCGCAGGGTCGCCGTCTTCTGCCCGGCCTTCGTCGCCGACTGCCTCGAGACCCTCGAGGAGATCGGCATCCGCGCCCGCGAGGACTTCCGGGCCGCCGGCGGCGAGGAGCTCCGCCTCGTCCCCTGCCTCAACGCCGCGCCGGCGTGGATCGACGCCCTCGTCGCCCTCCTCCGCGAGCGCCTCGACGACGACGCCCCCGCGGATCCCCGCCGCCTCGCGGTCGTCTCCTAGCGGCTCGCTACGATCGACCTGTCCCTTTCGCCATGCTCGACGCCCTACCCGCCTTCGTCCAGGCCTACAAGCGGACCGCGACCTTCACCGAGGCGACGCTGCCCGCGGGGCTCCAGGGCCGCCACAACACCCGCGAAGGGGTCTGGGCGCGGATCCACGTCGTCCGCGGCGAGGTCCTCTACCGGATCCTCGAGCCGGCGATCGAGGAGCACCTGCTGACGCCCGCGCGCGACGGCCTCGTCGAGCCGACGGTCCCGCACCAGCTCGAGCTGCGCGGGCCCGTCGATCTCTTCGTCGAGTTCTTCCGCCGCGAGTAGGCGCGCGAGGATCCGCGCGCCCCGGCTGAGGGGCGCCGCGGCTCCGCGGCGGGGAGCCGTAAACACGCAGAAGGGCTAGCTGCGGCGCCGACGGAGGAAGGCCGCGCCGACGAGCAGGAGCCCGAGCGCCGAGCCGCCGCCGCCGATCGTGCAGCCCTTGTCCTTGTCATCGCCGTCGGTCGTCGTCGCCGAGCCGTCGCTGGCCGAGCTCCCGGCGCTGCCCGAGCCGCTCGAGCTGCCCGAGCTCGACCCGCTCGAGCTGCTCGAGCTCCCGGAGCTGCTCGACCCGTCCGAGGTGCTCGAGCTGCTCGAGCTGTCCGACGA
>JAGQIT010001430.1 GCA_020431135.1 Myxococcales bacterium
CGCCGAGCCGACCGTGAGCGCCCCGTCGCCGCGGATCGTCGGCGTGATCACGGCCCCGGCCGCGAGCTCATCGGCCCGCACGCGCACGGCCTGGAGCTCCTTGAGGCCCGCGGCCTCCGCCACCGCGAGCCGCTGCGCGCGGACCTCACGGGCGACGAGGCCGTCGAGCGCGAGCTCCTTGAGCCCCTCGAGGTGGCCGGCGATCACGGTGTCGGCGGCCAGCGACGTCGCGCGCACCGGGCCGGCGACCCGCAGGCTGTCGTCGCCCGGATCAGCCGCGCCGATCGCGACCTTGCCGGCGGCGTTGACGACAAATTGAGACTCTGTCCCAACAGACAGGCCTAGGGTGCGGACCTCCTTCACCTGGAGCGCCGCGTCGGCGGCGATCGAGTCGCCGTCGAGCTTGACCCCCTGCTCGCCTCCGGAGTGCGTGTGCGAGTAGATCTCGCCGCGCAGGCGGGCCTGGAGCTCGTTCCACTGGCTCGACTTGATCGTGTCCCCCGGCTTCGCCGGGAAGTAGGGCTCCGTCATGATTCTGGCTCCTCAGCGTTGAGCGCGTTCTCGTCCTCGAGGAGCCGACGCAGCCGCTCCTCGAGGACCGCGGGCGGCGGCACCGGGACGAGCTTGGTGCGAAAGACGCTCGCGAACTGGAGGTCGAAGTTGTAGGAGGAGGCGTAGCCGGCGTCGATCGGCGTGCTGTTGACGACGACGCGCGGGTCGCGGGCGCCGGCGGGGGACCAGCCGGGGCGGGTCTCTGGGGCGTCGCTCGTCGGCGAGGCCTTGCCGAGGCGCAGCGCCACCTTGACCTCGATCACCGTGTCGACGAATTGGTAGAAGTTCGGGACGAAGCCGAGCTCCATCAGGCTGAGCGACTGGGGGACGCGCTTGCCGTCGACGATCGCGTAGCCGAACTGGACCCGCGAGTCGACCATCACCGGCTCGTCGACCGCGTCGCCGCGCGCGTCGATCAGCGCGCCGGTCGCTGGATCGCGGAGCGGGTGGCGCCCGGCCATGAACTCCGCGACCATCAAGCTCGAGCGATCGAGGGCGAACTGAGCGTCGGCGACGGCCATCGCCATCGACCGCACCATCTCTCCGATCGGCACGCTGCCGAGCTCCGCGACGATGCTCTTGTCCTTGTCGGCCATGTCGGGCTCCTGTTCCGCCTAGCCGCGGCGATCGAAGGTGAGGGTGAGCGTCTGGTCGCGCGCGAGGAGCTCGCCTGCGCCGGGGGTCGTGGCGAGGACCAGCTCGTCCTCACGCGGCGTCGGCGTCGGCGCCTCGAAGGGGACGTCGAGCTGCTGGAGGCGGCGGCGGGCCTCGCCCCAGGCGACCCCGTCGAGGCGCGGGACGACCTTCATCTCGGCGGCTTGGGTCGACGGCGGGACCGCGACGACGCGGAACTTGATCGTGCTCGCCGCGTTGAGGTCGTACTCGTAGCGGTTGGTGTAGCTCGCGTCCATCGGCGCGACGTAGAGGCGGACGCCGCCGGCGTCGGCGCGCCCCCGCGGCGCCCCGGGGGCCTCGGTCTGCGCGCCGCTGATCGTCAGCGACACGGTGATCTCCGCGTCGACCTCGGGGATCCGGTACCAAGTCGGCTGGTAGCCGAGGCGGCGGAGCAGCTCCATGTTCGCGTCGTCGCCGGCGTAGAGCCGCTTGAGGGTCTCGGCCGTGCCGAGGTCGAGCGCCTCCTGGGCCTCGGAGAGGCCGCGCCCGACGGCCGCGATGAGATCGCCGAGCGGGGCCGCGAGCGCGTCGGAGACCGCGTTGGGTCCGCGTTTCGAAGTCATGGCTGCCTCTCCTCCATCGTTGCCTCGCTAGCTCGCCCGGCCGATGTAGAGCGAGATGGTGGTGCCGGCGGGGACCATCCCGCCGGGTCGTGGGAACTGATTGACGACGCGGTCGGCCTGGACGGGCTCGCCCGGCACGGCGACGACCGCCTGGTAGTTGATCTCCGCGAGGAGGTCGCGCGCGGCGAGCTTGCGCCGGGCGATGACCTCGGTGTAGCCGAGCAGCGACGGGACCTGGACCTCGGGCGGGCGCTTGTCCTCGTCGGCGTCGACGGCGTCGAACTCGAGCTCGAGCTTCGAGAGGTGCGCGGGGTCGATCGCCCCGAGCTCGTCGCCCTGCGGGAAGCGCATCCCGATGCCAGCTGGCCCAGGGAGCATCTTGACCTCGATCGCCACGCGGCCGAGGCTGTAGTTGCTCCCCTGCCGGCGCAGCGCCTCGCGGGCGTCGGTGATCTCCTGGTTGGCGCGGGTCACGAACTCCTGGAGGAGCACCTGCGCGCCCGAGCCCTTCGCCACCTCGACGACCTGGGCGCTGAGCTGGGTCGCCTGCGCGCGGCTCTCGTCGAGCGCCGCGAGGAGCACCTGGCGCTCGTCGTCGCGCTGGCGCAGGCGGTCGTCGCGGTTGCGGAGCTGGGCGCCGAGCGCCTCGAGCTGGCGCTCGAGCGCCGCCGTGTCCGTACGCGTGAGCCGCTCCTCGAGCGCGGCGAGCTGCTGGCGGAGCTTGGCGAGCTCTGTGTTCGCGGCGGTGAGCTCCTCGCCGAGCGCTCGCGCGTCGCGTGA
>JAGQIT010000163.1:0-8584 GCA_020431135.1 Myxococcales bacterium
TGTTGTGGGCGTAGTCGAGCCCCTCACAGACCTTCATCACGACGAAGCAGGCCTGGGCGATCGGCATCGGCTTCTTCTTCTGCTGGCCGCGCGTGAAGATCGTCCGCAGGTCTCGCCCGGCGACGTACTCGAGGGCGATGTAGAAGCTATCGTCCTGCTGGCCGAGGTTGTAGATCTGGGCGATGTTGCTGTGATTGAGCTGGCCCGCGATCTTGGCCTCGTCCTTGAACATCGTGATGAACTCGTCGTCCTCCGCGATGTGGGGCAAGATCCGCTTGACCGCGACGACCCGCTCAAAACCTTCGACGCCGTACTCGATGGCCTTGTACACCTCGGCCATCCCGCCCACGCTGATCCGCGAGATCAGCTTGTAGGGGCCGAATTGGGTCATTTCGTTCAACAGGGACTCCGGCCGGGCACACAGCCTTAGCCAGCGTCGCTGGCCTTTGGCCCGGGCTGCACCATGTGAGCCCGGAACGGCGGAAAAGTCAACGTCCTCGCGGTCCGCGGGGCCTGCCCTCCCCGGCCGGGTCGACGGCCGCCGATCGCGTGCAACAGCGCGGAGCCGCGGACGACCCTTGTGATAGCCTGCAAGCGGCCGGAGAAGCGATGAACGACCCCATCGGAGACGACCTCAAGATCCGCGGCCTCGCGCCCGATCGCGGCCCTGAGCCCGTGGACGGCGCAGACGCGGCCGCCTCGACCGACGCGAGCGCGGCCGTCGATGGCGCGACCGCGGTCGCCGGCGCAGAGGTCAGCGACCCTGCCGCGATCGCAGACGCGCTGGCGTCGGGCGCAATCGACGCGCAGACCGCACGCGCGCAGCTCATCGACGCGGTCGTCGCCTCGCAGCTGCCCGCGGACGCGAGCCCAGCGCTCGCCGCGTCCGTGCGCGCGGAGGTCGAGGCGATGCTCGCCGGCAACCCGACCCTCGAGGCGCTCCTGCGCCCCTCCTGAACACGCGGCTCCGCATAGCGCGCAGTTCAGAGCCGACGTCCGCAGCCGCGCGGACAATTTCGCCCTGGAAACGGCGAGTGATCTCCGCGCTCGCCGACCGCCAAGCGCTCACTCGCTGAGGAGCTGGCGGATCTGCGGCGACACGAAGATCCCCTCGGTGTCGAAGCTCCGCAGCGCCTCGGCGAGCACCCGCACGCGCTCGCTCGGCCGCAGGCGCTTGTCGACGATCACCCGGTACTCGCCGCGCACCCTGCACAGGCCGCCGCCGCCCTTGGAGGGGCCGTGCATCGGATCGTAGCTGACGCGGACGCCGAGCGACTTGGCGACCTCCTCGAGCTCATGGAGCTGCTTTTGGACATCCACAGCCGGCCCACGATGCCGCAACGACGGGCCGGAGAAAAGCCCCTCCGGCGGGCTTGCGACGGCATTTTGCTCGCGGCGGAGATCGCCGCAGATCGCCTCATTCGACGGCTACGCAGACGCCGACGCGCTCGGCGTTCGCCGACCGTCGAGGCAGCGCGCCGCGAGGGCGAGAACATGACCGAATAGACACTCTAGAGGCTCCGTGAGGGCGCCACGCGACCTCACGCCGGTTCGCGCCATTCACGGCGCGCCGCGGGTCCGGTCTAATTCGACATGTCCAAACAGACAGAATTCTTGTACCGCGAGACCTGAGCCTCTTCATGCATCGAAGCGAGGGTAGGTCGCGCCCCTGCGAGTTCGCGGCCCTCAATAGGCCCCGACTGGGAGGACACACGACGCGGCGCTACCCCTTGTCGCGCTGCGACGCCCGCCGCGGGAGGAGCTTCGGGTGCTCCGTCTCCAGCTTCTCGAGCTCCGTCAGCAGCGCCTCGTAGGCGTCGCGCGCGGCGCCCCCGCGCGGGCCGAGGGCGTCGAGGCGCGGCGTCTCGAGGGCGATCGTGACGATCTGATCGCCCGGCCGCCCGCGCTCCTGCGGGACGCCCTTGCCGCGCAGGCGGAGGCGCGCGCCGGTCGTCACCCCCGGGGGGATCTCGACGTTCACCGAGCCCGACACCGAGGGCACCGGGATCTTGCCGCCGCGCGCCGCCTCGCCGAGGCTGAGCGGCAGCTCGCAGTGGATGTCGTGGCCGTCGCGGCGCAGCCACGGGTCGTCGCGGACGTTGATCGTCACGAGGAGGTTGCCGGGCTCGCCGCCGAAGTAGCCCGGCTCACCTTGCCCTTTGACCACCCGCTGGGCGCCGCCCTCGGTGCCCGGCGGGATGCGGACGCGGAACGACCGCGACTCACGACGAGCGCCGCGTCCGCGGCAGTCCTTGCACGGATCCTGGTGGATCAGACCCATGCCGCTGCAGCGCCCGCAGGGGGTCCAGGGGGCGAAGAAGCCCTCGCCCTTGATCTCGCCGCGGCCGCCGCAGAGGCCGCATGTCTCGGGTCCGCGGCCGCCGGCCTTCTCCCCGGTGCCGCCGCAGGTCGAGCAGGCGCCGAGGGCCTCGAAGACGATCTCCTTCTCGGTGCCGAGGACCGCCTCGGCGAAGTCGACCGTCAGCGTGTAGCGGATGTCGCGGCCGCGCTTGCGTTGCCGACGCTGGCGCCCGAGCACGTCGCCGAAGACCGCCGAGAGGAGATCCTTGGCGGTCTGGAGGTTCATCTCCTGGCCGCCGGTGAAGGCCTCCGGCAGGTGACGCGTGGTGTCGTAGCGCGCCCGCTTGGCCGGGTCGCTGAGGATCGCGTAGGCGGCGCTGATCTGACGGAAGCGCTCCTCCGCGACCGGATCGTCCGGGTGGCGATCCGGGTGGGTGGCGAGCGCGAGGCGGCGATAGGCCCGCTTGATCTCGTCCGCCGACGCCTTCGCGTCGACGCCGAGGATCGCGTAGTGGTCCTGCGCCATCAGCCGTGCCCGCCGCCCGCCGCCGCTAGCTCGCGGCCTTGCCCGTCGATCCGGCGCCGGCGATGATCACCCGCGCAGCGCGGAGGAGGCGGTCGCCCGCCTTAAACCCCTTCTCGAACTCGCGGATCACGTAGCCGGGCGGGTGGTCCGGCGAGTCGAGCTGCTGGAGCGCCTCGTGCATCGACGGGTCGAAGGGGGTGCCGACGCTCGGCACGGGCTCGATGCCTTGCTTGCCGAGGGCGCCGAGGAACTCCTTGAGCACCATGTCGATGCCCTTGGCGAGCTGCTCGTGATCCGAGGCCAGCTCGAGCGCGCGCTCGAGGTTGTCGACGGTCGGCAGGAAGCTCTTGAGGAGGTCCTGACGCGCGCGGAAGACGGTGTCGTCGATCTCGCGGCGGACCCGCTTCTTGTAGTTGTCGAGCTCCGCGACCGCGCGCAGCCACTTATCCTTGGTCGCCGCGACCTCCCGCTCGAGGGCCTCGATGCGCTCCCCGGCGCTCTCCTGCGCTTCGTTCTCGAGATCGGTGTCGACGTCACCTTGGGCTTCTGACATGGGACTCCTGTTGGGTTGGTCCCCAACACTGTCCACGCCTGAGTTCAGGCGCAAGTGCGAGAGGCCAACGCGTGCGCGGCGTACTCTACCAGAGGAATCACGGCCTCGTAATCCATGCGATCCGGGCCGAGGAGGGCGATCGCGCCGGTCTTGTCGCCGCCGCCGTCGCTCGGCAGGCGGCAGCCGACGAGGCTCAAGGCCGGGCCCCCAGCGTCGCCGCCGAGGAGCACCCCGAGGTCATCGCCGATCCGCACCTCGGCGCGCAGATCGTCGCCAGAGGGCGCCGGAATGAGCTGACAGAGGACCTCGGCGAGTTGGTGATAATCCTCCAAGAGCCCGAGGATGTGAGCCAAAGCATCTACGCCGCCGGCCGCCGCCGCCGTCGCGGTCGCCAGCATCCGCTGACCCGCGACCTGCAGCCAGAGGGGCTCGAGGTTGGCCATCGTGCACAGGAGGAGGCCGACGCGGAGGCTCTCGCCGAGCCAACGATCGAAGCGCGCCTCCTCCTCCCGGACCATCCGCTCGAGGAGGGCGCGCGCCTCGCTCAGGGTCTTGCCGACGCAGAGCTCGCGCAGGCGCTCCTGGAGGCGGCCGATCGCGGCCTCGTCGGCGCTCTCGAGGAGGCGCGAGTCGAGGCGGATCGGGTGGCGGGAGATCGTCCCGTCGCCGAGGGTCAGGGTGATGAGGGCGCAGGCGCCCTGCATGAGGATCAGCTCGACCTGGCGCATCTCCGCCCGCCGCGGCTCGCCGATGAAGGCGACGGCGACGCAGCCGACGATCTCGCTTAGCACCCGCGCCGTCGGCCGCATGTCGGCGGCGCCGCTGACCCGCGACGCGAGCGACGAGTCGACGACCCGACGCAGCGCCGCCGGCGGGGCGCCGGCGATCGGCAGATCGCGGATGTAGCGATCGAGGCCCTTGCCGGTTGGGATCCGCCCGGCGGACTGGTGCGGCTGGAAGACGAAGCCGGCCCCCTCGAGGGCGACGAGCTCGTTGCGGATCGTCGCCGATGACCAGCGCAGCCCGAGGGCGCGGCTCACGGACGACGACGCCACGGGGCGGCCGCTGACGATGTACTCGCGGCAGAGAACCCGAAGGATCTGCCACTGGCGCTCACTCAGCGCCCGTGTCTCCGCGCGCGTCACTCGAGAATTTGTACCTGCGCAGGCGAGCGCGCGCTACCCGGGCGTGGCCCTCGGCCGCGAATTTCGCGGCCACTCCAGCGGCCCGGCGGCCGCATCCGCAGACGCTCACGCCCGGGCAGGCCGTCCCCCGAATTGGGCTCTCCTGCGCCCTCGACCGCCCCTGCGGCCGCGACCGCGTCGCCCGGAGCGCTCGACATCGGCGACGGCGAGGTCCGTAGCGCTCGGAGGGTCGCGCGGTCTCTTACGCCAGAATCGACGCGCCGATGTCGTCGTGCCAGAGCCAGCGCCCTGGAGCCACGCGCAGCCCCCTGCCCTCGTCGGTCCACTCGAGGTTGCCGCGGGCGAGCGGCGCGGCGATCCGAGCGTCGAGCCACGCCTGCGTGACGCCAGGGAAGACGCGGCGGTAGGCGGCAACGTCGATCCCGTCGAGCACGCGCAGGCCGATCCACAGGCCCTCGCGGGCGGCCTCCTCCGGGTCGAGGCGTTCGATCTCGGCGGCCTCGCCGGCGAGCCAGGCGGCCAGCCCACGCGGGTTGCTCCGCCGGGTCACGGCTCCGTCGGCCGCGTAGATCGCCGAGGCAGCCGAGGGGCCGAGGCCGACGTAGTCCTGCCACGTCCAGTAGAGGAGGTTATGACGCGACGCCTCGCCCTCGCGGGTGTAGCTCGCGACCTCGTAGTGGCGCAGGCCCGCGGCGCTGAGCGTGCGCTCGGCGAGCGCGAGCATCTCCGCCTGCGCGTCCGCGTCGGGGAGCACCCGCAGGCCGCGGCGGACGAGCTTCGGCCACGGCGTCCCCGCCTCGATCGTCAGCGCGTAGACCGAGACGTGACCGACGCCCGCGTCGACCATCCGCGCGACGTCGCGGCGCAGCGACGCGGCGGTCTGGCCAGGCCAGCCGACGATCAGATCGCCGCTGACCCGGAGGCCGCGGCGGCGCGCCGCGACGATCGCCGCGCTCGCCTCGTCCGGCTCGTGGACGCGGCCGAGCTGACGCAGGCCCGCGGGATCGAAGGTCTGGATCCCGAGCGAGATCCGATCGACGCCGGCGTCGACGAGCTCATCGAAGAGCGCCTCGTCGCAGTGCTCCGGGTTGAGCTCGACGGTCCGCTCGCGTCCGCCGCTCTGAGAAAAATGTCTCTTCAGCCAGGCAAAGAGCGCGGCGAGGCCGGCGGCGCCGAGGAGGCTCGGGGTGCCGCCGCCGACGTAGATCGTCGAGAAGCGGCGGCCGCCGACCTCGGGTCGCCGCGCGAGCTCGGCGTCGAGGCCCGCGATGAAGGCGTCGACGTCGGGGCGCCGCCCGACCTCGAAGTCGAAGTCACAGTAGGGGCAGGCGCGCGCGCAGAACGGGACGTGGACGTAGAGCCCGCTCATTCATCGGCGATCAGCGAGGCCAGGTCGGCGCCCGACGGGACCTCGTCGTAGAGCTCGACTCCGCCGTCGCCGCGCATCCGCGCCGCGATCCCGCGCCACCACCAGCTCGGCAGCTTCTCGAGGTCGACGCCGGCGGCCCGGAGCACGCCCGCCTGACCCTCGGTCGTCGCCAGCGCGCCGCTGTCGACGGCCTCGCCCTTGGCCGCGCGCTGCTGGCTCACGCGCCAGGCCGAGCGCAGCGGCGTCGCCTCCTCGACCCACTCCTGCGCGGCGATGAAGGCCCGCTGGGCGATCCCGAGATCGGGGAACTCGTAGATGCTGCCGGTGACCACGGCCTCGTCGCCGAGGAGAACCGCCATGCGCGACGAGTACATCGACACCAGGCGGTCGTAGACCGCGAGCGACGAGCCGACCTTGGCGACGGCGTCGAGGCGGATCAGGGCGACGATCTCCTCCGGCGTCGCGTAGGCGAACGAGACGAAGTGCGACTGCAGGAGACCGACGCCGGCGCGGACGATCGCCCGCGCGAGCTCCGAGTCCAGAGCGTCGGACCGCTCGGCGCGGGCGCTCAGCAGGCGGGCGAGGGAGTCCGGCGTCGGCGCGAGCCGCATGACCAGACGGAACCCCGGCATCGGCTCGTGATCGCCGAGCACGCGGAAGGCGGAGAACTTATTCCAGGTGGCGTTGGCACGGCCGGCGGCGCTTTGCATCCCGAATCCTTCGAATCACTTCATCGTGAACATCGTGTAGGCGATCCAGCCGATGCCACCGAGGCCGACGATCACCAAGAGCCAGGTGATGAGCGCGCCGCTCTTCTTGCGGCTCTCGTTCATCACGCCGTGGCCGAAGCCGGTGCTTGTGAGCGACGGATCGACGGCCGAGAACGAGGAGGTCGGGGTGAGCCCCGCCCGCGATCCCGTCACCGCGCCGTGGGAGCCGCTCGGGCCGACGGGGCGCCGGCGACCGCTGTCGGAGACGGCGCGGTGGCGCCCCGAGGCGCCGGGGCGCGGGCGCCTACGCCGACCGGTCGACTTGCCGGCGGGCTCAGGCTCAGGCTCAGGCTCGTCGCGGAGCTTGGCGACGATCGACTCGAGGTTGCCGATCGTCATCGAGCGCCGGGCCGAGCCCGAGCTGCCGCCGTCCGTCACCGACGACACCCAGTCGGGGGCGTCGCCCTCGTCGCCGCTGTCGAGGCTGTCGAACTGATCGAAGTCGAGGGCCTCGTCGACGAGGTCGTCGTACTGATCGTCGTAGTTGACCTCGACCGGCGCGCCCTCGCCGAACATCTCGGCCATGAACCCCGAGATCATCCGCTGGGTGCAGCGCAGCCCCGCCTCCTCGGTGAACTTGTCGAGGTCGCGGAACATGTGGTCGCAGTTCTGATAGCGCTCAGCTGCGACCACCTCGAGCGCCTTCATGATGATGGCCTCGAGCGCGGGCGGGAAGTCGGGATCGACGAAGGTCGGCGGCGGGATGTCGCCCTCGATGATCCGGTTGGCGACGTCGCCCCCCTTGCCGCGGAAGAGGCGGCGGTGGAGGCACATCTCGTAGAGGACGACGCCGAGGGCGAAGATGTCCGCCCGCTGATCGAGGTCGTGCCCCATGATCTGCTCGGGCGCCGCGTAGGAGAGCTTGCCCGCGAACTGGCCCTCGGTCCCCGACAGCGACGCGCGCGTCGCCGCGATCCCGAAGTCGACGATCTTGCACACGCCGTCGTAGCCGACGTGGATGTTCGTCGGGTTGATGTCGCGGTGGATCAGGCCGAGCGGGCGGCCGTTCTCGTCGGTCCGCGTGTGGACGTAGTGCAGCCCCTCGAGGGCCTGCATGATGATGCCGAGGCCGATCTGGAGGGGGATCCGGCGGCCGGTCTGGACCGCGCGGCGGAGGACGGCGACCAGCTCCTCGCCCTTGAGGAGCTCCATGGCGATGTAGTACTCGCCCATCAGCTCGCCGAGGTCGTAGGTGTGGACCACGTTGTTGTGGGTCAACGTCGCCGCGACCCGGGCCTCGTCGAGGAACATCTGGACCACGGGAGGCCGCAGCGCGAACTCCTCGCGGAGGCGCTTGATCACCAGCTCCTTGGCGAAGCCTTCGATACCCGAGTAGTTGGCCCGATAGATCTCGGCCATTCCCCCGGTTGCGATGTGCTCGACGAGCACATACTTGTCGCCAAACGGCGTGGGCTCGATGTTGCTCAAGGCGGCACAAGCCTAGCGGATCCCCGATCCACCGCCAAGCCCTGCCGACGCGCCGGATGGCCCGCCGACGGGCGGGGGAGCGCGGCGGGATCGCGCGGGCTACAGCCCCCGCTAGCCGCGCTCAGGCTTGAGGTCGCGCTGCATCAGCGCGGCGACCGCGTGCCTCACGCTGCAATCTTCGTAGAGGATCGCGTGCATCATCGCCGTGATCGGCATCTCGACGCCCTCGCGCGCGGCGAGTCGCTGGGCGCTGAGGGTGTTTTTGACGCCCTCTGCGACCATCTCCATCTCTTCGAGGATGTCCGCGAGCTTGCGCCCCTCGCCGAGGGCGAGGCCGACCCTCCGGTTGCGGCTGAGGCCGCCTGTGCATGTGAGGACGAGATCGCCGAGGCCCGCGAGGCCCGCGAGGGTGGCCGGATGCGCGCCCAGAGCGAGGCTGAGGCGAGTGATCTCCGCCAATCCGCGGGTGATCAGCGCCGCACGGGTGTTCTG
>JAGQIT010000163.1:8692-10413 GCA_020431135.1 Myxococcales bacterium
GAGAGGAGCTGCTGGATCGTCTCGGCGACGTCACGGCTGGCGCTGGCGACGACGACCGCCGTCGGCTGGCCGCTGGCGACCTCGGCGGCGAAGCTCGGACCGCCCAGAACGGCGATCTTCGTCCGGTGCGCCGCCGGGAGTTCGTCCGCGAGAACGTCGGCCATGGTCTCGAGGCTGTCGACCTCGACGCCCTTGGCGGCGATCAGGTACATCGGCGCCGCCGGGCGACCCGCGGCGGCGAGGCGCTCGAGGGCCGCCGCGACCCGGCGGACCGCCTCGCGCATGCCGTGGCTGGGGATCGCGAGGATCACGAGCGTCGCCCCGTCGACGGCGACCTCGAGGTCGTCGGTGACGGTGAGGCCGTCGCCGAAGCGCGCCTTGTCGAGGTAGCGGCGGTTGCGGCGATCGGCCCGCATCTCAGCGCAGTGCTGGGCGGAGCGCGTCCACAGCCGCGTCGTCAGGCCGTGGCGCGCGGCGTGGAGGGCGAGCGCGGTGCCCCAGCTCCCGGCGCCGAGAACCGTCACCACAGGGTTCGAGTCAGCCGACGATGCGGTCATGGACCCGTTTGTACACCAAGTCGATCTCGCGGGAGGATCTCCCGCGGTCGGGCTAGCCCGCCGCCTGCAGTGAGAGCCGCGCGCGTGCCCTCGCGCGGCGATCGTCGGCGCCCGGCTGCTATGATCGACGCCGCGTCCGATGCCGTCGTCGCCCGCCCCCGCAGGATCTCGCCGCCTCCGCGCGCTCGGCCTCGGCGTCCTCGCCCTCCTGAGCGCGGTCGCCTGCGGCGCGCCGTCATCGTCCACCGCGACCGCGACGACGACCGGCGACGCGTCGACCTCGGCCGCGACCTCCGAGAGCGACGGCGCCGGGTTCCTCACGCTGCCGGACGCCGGCGGCCTCGCGCAGTGCGATCCCGGCCTCCAGGACTGCCCCGAGGGCGAGAAGTGCACCCCCTACGCCGCCGACCAGGGCTCGTGCTGCGTCGACTCGACCCGCTGCGCGCCGCTCACCGGCGAGCTCGGGCCAGGGGAGGCCTGCACCCGCGAGGCCGCGGGGGACGACTGCGCGCTCGGCCTCTTCTGCCTCGGCAAGTCGTCGGGCGACGTCGGCCCGGGGATCTGCGTCCAGCTCTGCGACGTCAACGATCCAGCCGCCTGCCCGGGCGGCGCGTGCATCCCCTTCAACGACGGCCTCCTGCCGCTGTGCGAGGCGCCCTGCGATCCCCTGGTGCAGGACTGCGAGGGCGCCGACGTCGGCTGCTACGCGGTGGTCTCCGGCGAGCAGTTCATCTGCTCCCAGAGCGACTACGACGAGGGCGCCGGCGACGACGGCGACGCCTGCTACACGATCCAGAGCTGCAAGCCGGGGCTCGCCTGCGTCCGCGCCGACCTCCAGGAGGGCTGCGCCGCGGAGCGCTGCTGCACGCCTGTCTGCGAGCTCAGCGGCGACGGCAGCGAGTGCCCGGCCGCCAGCGAGGCCTGCGTGTCCCCATGGCCCGCCGGCGAGGCGCCGCCGGAGTACAGCGACGTCGGGATGTGCGTGCTGCCGGAGTGACCGGTCGGCGCCGCGCGGCCTTTCGTGGCCCGCGGCTGGCCCTCCGCGCGAGACCTGTAGTACCTCGAGAGGCGCTCGCAGCATGACGACGGCGACGGCGACGGCGAACACACTCGATAGCGGCGCGCGGCTCCGCGGTCGCGCGCTGCTCGTCGGCCTCGTCGTCA